>NZ_JALDUC010000014.1:0-45111 GCF_023109235.1 Streptococcus mitis | reverse complement strand
TAATTCCACCATAAAAATCCGTTTTAGACTAATTTCCACTTTGGTCAGGCAAGTGGAAGTTACTTTGAGAAGTTACCGTATAGTATAGAGTTAAGGAACGTTGTAAATCTTCGTTCCTTTTTTATATTATTTTTGGTATAATAATAGTTATTCAAATTTTATTTAGATTATGAAAGTGTAGGGAAGTATGTCTCGTTCTATCGATTTATTAAAACATCGGTATTTGAAAAATATTAAAGAAAATCCTGAATTGTTTGTCGGGATTGAGCTGGAATATCCTGTTGTAAACTTGGAAGGGGATGCTACAGATGTTGAAGTTATCAAGTACTTATTCCGATATTTAGTTTCTGCTTTGGATTTTACTGTCGAAAAGGTTGATGATTTTGGGACTTCTATTCAGTTAGTGGAGCCAGCAAGTCAGGATGTTATTTTATTTGAAGTTTCCTATACTACGATTGAGTTTGCATTTGGTAAGGCTGAAACAATTCAAGAGGTCGAAAATCGTTTTAATAATTATATGGATGTAATTCAGAGAAAATTAGGCGAATCCAATCATGCTATCGTTGGCTGCGGTATTCATCCCAACTGGAATAAAAATGAGAATACTCCAGTTGCTTATCCACGTTATCAGATGTTAGTGGACTATTTGAATTTGAGTAGAAATATGGCTGAATCAGACTTGCATCATTTCCCTGAATATGGTGCTTTTATCTGTGGGAGTCAGGTTCAGTTGGATGTTTCAAAGTCTAACTACTTACGAGTGATTAATGCTTTTACCCAAATTGAAGGGGCTAAGGCTTATTTACTTGCCAATTCTGAGTTTTCAGGTGAGAATTGGGATACGAAAATTTCAAGGGATATTTTCTGGGAAGAATCGATGCATGGTATATATCCAGAGAATGTTGGTGTCAATGCTAGGCTCTTTAAAGATGAGGATGATTTTTTTGATTATCTAGATCATTCTGCAATTTTTACTGCGGAACGCGATGGGCAAACCTATTATTTTTATCCGATTCAGGCAAGGGACTATTTGGCTACAACTGAAATCCAAGCATATGCTCTTAATGGGGATGAGATTCTTATTTACCCTCAAGAGAAGGATTTTGAAACTCATCGTAGTTATCAGTACCAAGACTTAACGACTCGGGGTACAGTTGAGTTTCGTAGTGTGTGTACTCAACCTCTAGAGAGAACCTTCGCTTCTGCAGCTTTTCACTTAGGATTGTTGGTTAATTTAGATAAGTTAGAAGCTTACTTAGAAACAGCGACTTTCTTTAAAGAATTTGGGCGAAATTACAAGTTTTTAAGACGACAATTTTCTAAGAAAAAGCTTACAAATGAGGAAGAAACTGCGATTATTGAATTTTCCAAACACATACTCCTGCTAGCTTGCGAAGGACTGGAGATGAGAAATAAGCAAGAAACAAGCTATTTACAGCCTTTGAAAGAAGAATTGGGCCTATAATTTCTCTTATAAAAGGAGAATTTTCTGAAAAATCATGATATAATGGATGAGACTATAGATAAAGGATAGAGAGTAATGACATTAGTTTATCAATCAACGCGTGATGCCAACAATACAGTAACTGCTAGCCAAGCTATTTTGCAAGGTTTGGCGACGGATGGTGGTTTGTTTGCACCGCTTACTTATCCAAAGGTAGATTTGGACTTTGACAAATTGAAAGATGCTTCTTACCAGGAAGTTGCTAAGTTAGTTTTGTCAGCCTTTTTAGATGACTTTACAGCTGAGGAGTTGGACTACTGTATCAACAATGCCTACGATAGCAAGTTTGATATTCCAGCTATAGCGCCTTTGGTGAAATTAGACGGCCAATACAATTTGGAACTGTTCCATGGTTCAACAATTGCTTTTAAGGATATGGCCTTGTCTATTTTGCCATACTTTATGACAACAGCTGCTAAGAAGCATGGTTTGGAGAACAAGATTGTCATCTTAACAGCGACATCTGGTGATACTGGGAAAGCTGCTATGGCAGGGTTTGCGGATGTGCCTGGAACTGAGATTATCGTCTTTTATCCAAAGGATGGTGTCAGCAAGGTTCAAGAGTTGCAAATGACTACTCAGACTGGTGATAATACTCATGTTATCGCTATTGATGGTAACTTTGATGATGCTCAAACAAATGTGAAGCATATGTTTAACGATGTAGCCCTTCGTGAAAAGTTGGCTACCAATAAACTGCAATTTTCATCTGCCAACTCTATGAATATCGGTCGTTTGGTGCCACAGATTGTTTATTATGTTTATGCCTATGCTCAGTTGGTTAAGACTGGTGAGATTGTGGCTGGTGATAAGGTCAACTTCACAGTACCAACAGGAAATTTTGGAAATATCTTGGCTGCCTTTTATGCTAAGCAAATTGGTCTACCAGTTGGCAAATTAATCTGTGCTTCAAATGACAACAATGTTTTGACAGACTTTTTCAAGACACGTGTTTACGACAAGAAACGTGAGTTTAAAGTGACTACTAGTCCATCTATGGATATTTTGGTATCTTCAAACTTGGAGCGTTTGATTTTCCATCTTTTAGGTAATGATGCGGTTAAAACAGCTGAACTTATGAATGCCTTGAACAAGCAAGGACAATATGAGTTGACAGACTTTGATGCAGAGATTTTGGACCTCTTTGCAGCTGAATATGCGACTGAGGAAGAAACGGCAGCAGAAATCAAGCGTGTTTATGAGGCAGATTCTTATATCGAGGATCCACATACGGCGGTTGCCTCGGCAGTTTATAAGAAATACCAAGCGGCTACTGGCGATGTGACTAAGACAGTGATTGCTTCAACAGCGAGTCCATACAAGTTCCCAGTGGTTGCAGTAGAAGCTGTAACAGGTAAAGTAGGCTTGACTGACTTTGAAGCCTTGGCTCAATTACATGAAATTTCAGGTGTTGCAGTACCACCAGCAGTTGATGGCCTTGAAACATCTCCAGTTCGTCACAAGACAACCGTGGCAGCTACTGATATGCAAGCAGCGGTGGAGGCTTATCTAGGACTTTAAGACAGAGGGAGTAAACTCGGTTGGGAAACCAACTGAGTTTCTTTTCATCAGGAGGAGAGATTGTTTAAGAAAAATAAAGACATTCTTAATATTGCCTTGCCAGCTATGGGTGAAAACTTTTTGCAGATGCTCATGGGAATGGTGGACAGTTATTTGGTTGCTCATTTAGGATTGATAGCTATTTCAGGTGTTTCAGTAGCTGGTAATATTATCACGATTTATCAGGCGATTTTCATTGCTCTAGGGGCAGCTATTTCTAGTGTTATTTCAAAAAGTTTGGGGCAGAAGGATCAGTCTAAGCTAGCCTATCATGTGACTGAGGCGTTAAAAATTACTTTACTATTAAGTTTCATTTTAGGAGCTTTGTCTATCTTCGCTGGGCAAGAGATGATTGGACTCTTGGGAACGGAGAGAGATGTAGCTGAGAGTGGCGGACTCTATCTATCCTTGGTAGGCGGATCGATTGTTCTTTTGGGGTTCATGACGAGTCTGGGTGCTTTGATTCGTGCAACGCATAATCCACGTTTGCCTCTCTATGTGAGTCTTTTATCCAATGCCTTGAATATTCTTTTTTCAAGTCTAGCTATTTTTATTCTGGATATGGGGATAGCTGGTGTTGCTTGGGGGACAATTCTGTCTCGTTTGGTAGGTCTTGTGATTTTATGGTCGCAATTAAAGTTGCCTTTTGAGAAACCGACTTTTGGTTTAGATAAGAAACTATTGACCTTAGCTTTGCCAGCAGCTGGAGAGCGGCTTATGATGCGGGCTGGTGATGTCGTGATCATTGCCTTGGTTGTGTCTTTTGGAACGGAGGCAGTTGCTGGGAATGCAGTCGGAGAAGTCTTGACCCAGTTTAACTATATGCCTGCCTTTGGCGTCGCTACGGCAACGGTCATGCTGGTGGCCCGAGCAGTTGGAGAGGATAATTGGGAAAGAGTAGCTAATTTGAGCAAGCAAACCTTTTGGCTTTCTCTGGTCCTCATGTTCCCCTTGACCTTCAGTATCTATGCTTTGGGTATACCACTCACTCATCTCTATACGACTGATTCTTTAGCGGTGGAGGCTAGTGTTTTAGTGACACTTTTTTCACTACTTGGTACTCCTATGACGATAGGAACAGTCATCTATACAGCAGTCTGGCAGGGTTTGGGCAATGCTCGGCTTCCCTTTTATGCGACAAGTATAGGAATGTGGTGTATCCGCATTGGAACAGGATATCTGATGGGGATTGTGCTTGGTTGGGGCTTGCCCGGTATTTGGGCCGGAACCCTTTTGGATAATGGTTTTCGTTGGTTATTTCTACGTTACCGTTACCAGCGTTATATGAGCTTGAAAGGATAGGAAATGCAAAAAACAGCTTTTATTTGGGATTTAGATGGGACTTTATTGGATTCTTACGAAGCGATTTTGTCAGGAATTGAGGAAACTTTTGCTCAGTTTTCTATTCCTTATGATAAGGAGAAGGTGAGAGAGTTTATTCTCAAGTTTTCTGTGCAGGATTTGCTGGAGAAAGTTGCGGAAGAGCGAAAACTGGATGTCGAGGTGCTAAATCAGGTGCGTGCCCAGAGTCTGGCTGAGAAGAATGCTCAGGTAGTTTTGATGCCAGGTGCGCGTGATGTGCTAGCTTGGGCAGAGGAATCAGGAATTCAGCAGTTTGTTTACACTCATAAGGGAGATAATGCTTTTGCCATTCTCAGAGATTTGGGTTTGGAATCCTATTTCACAGAGATTTTAACCAGTCAGAGTGGCTTTGCGCGGAAGCCAAGTTCAGAAGCGGCTACCTATCTGATAGACAAGCATCAGTTGAATCCTGACAATACTTATTATATAGGGGATCGGACTCTGGATGTGGAATTTGCCCAGAATAGTGGGATTCAAAGCCTCAACTTTTTAGAGTCGACTTATGAAGGTAATCACAGGATTCAAGCGTTAGCAGATATTTCCCGTATTTTTGAGGCTGAGCAATAAAAAGATTGTGTCAGTTTTGTGACAGAGACCTAACAAACTATTTCAAGTAACCGAGTTTGTTACAAGGAATAGACAGTTCTATTAAATAGGCCCGAGAGGGCTTTTTTTCTGCATTTTTTGTGTTATCATAGACAGGTACTCATTTGAAAGGAATTTGAAAGAATGAAGAAAAGAATATTATTAGCCTCAACAGTAGCCTTGTCATTTGCCCCAGTATTGGCAACTCAAGCAGAAGAAGTTCTTTGGGCTGCACGTAGTGTTGAGCAAATCCAAAATGATTTGACTAAAACGGACAACAAAACAAGTTATACCGTTCAGTATGGTGATACCTTGAGCACCATTGCAGAAGCCTTGGGTGTAGATGTCACAGTTCTTGCGAATTTGAATAAAATCACTAATATGGACTTGATTTTCCCAGAAACTGTTTTGACAATGACTGTCAATGAAGCTGAAGAAGTAACAGAAGTTGAAATCCAAACTCCTCAAGCAGACTCTAGTGAAGAAGTGACAACTGCGACAGCAGATTTGACAACCAATCAAGTGACCGTAGATGATCAAACTGTTCAGGTTGCAGACCTTTCTCAACCAATTGCAGAAGCTCCAAAAGCGGTAGAAACTACAAGTACAAAAGAAGTAGCAACAAATTCAGAAGTTGCAGAGACAGTTGCTACTGTAAAAGAAGTAGCACCATCTACAAATACTTCAACGTCAGAGGAGCAAACAGCCGAGACAAGCAATGCAGTTGCAGAGGCAGCTCCTCAGGCAACAATTCCAGCTGAGAAAGAGGAAACACAAGCCAGCCCTCAAGCTGTTTCAACAGTGGAAGAAACTACAACTCCAGTAGAAGAAAAAACAACAGAAACAACTGCAACAAGTTCAGAAGAAGCAAAAGAAGCCTCATCAAATGAAGCTACAACAGCAGTTTCTACTTATCAACCAGAAGAGAAGAAAACAGTTGCAACAACTTACGCAGCTCCAGCAGCGCCCGATTATGCTGGACTTGCGGTAGCGAAATCTGAAAATGCAGGCCTTCAACCACAAACAGCTGCCTTTAAAGAAGAAATTGCTAACTTGTTTGGCATCACATCCTTTAGTGGTTACCGTCCAGGAGACAGTGGAGATCACGGAAAAGGTTTGGCTATCGACTTTATGGTACCAGAAAGCTCAGAACTAGGGGATAAGATTGCGGAATACGCTATTCAAAATATGGCTAGCCGTGGTATTAGTTATATCATCTGGAAACAACGTTTCTATGCTCCATTCGATAGTAAATATGGGCCAGCTAATACTTGGAACCCAATGCCAGACCGTGGTAGCGTGACAGAAAATCACTATGATCACGTTCACGTTTCAATGAATGGATAAACCAGACTTGGTAATATCATTTTGACGAATGAGATCTAGCTTTCATGATTGGAAGTAAGTCTCGTTCGTTTTTCTTTGTCATACTCTTCGAAAGTCTCTTCAAACCACGTCAGTTTCGCCTTGCCGTACTCAAGTATAGCCTGCGGCTAGCTTCCTAGTTTGCTCTTTGATTTTCATTGAGTATCAATATGAATGGAAATTTGAAGATTGATTAGGCTGCTTTGACCCGACATTTCAAAATTCTGGAAAAGGAAGGTTTGGTGGAGCGTCATCGCAATCCTGAAAATCAGCGAGAAGTGTTGGTAGAGGCTGCGAAGTATGCCAAGGAGCAGTTAGTGGTGAATCCCCCTCTGCAACATATCAAGGTTAAAGAAGCGATGGAAAGTATCTTAACAGAGTCTGAAAGAACAGAACTCAGCCGTTTAGTAAACAAATTGGTTTTGGGTATTGAGAATATAGAAATTTAAGGAGAAATAGATGTCAATTATTACAATCATTTTAGCAACGATTGTTGCTTTGGAGCATTTTTACATTTTTTATTTGGAAAGTATTGCAACGCAATCAGATGCGACTAGTCGTGTCTTTAACATGGACAAGGAAGAACTGGCTCGTCCGTCAGTAAGTTCATTGTTTAAAAATCAAGGGATTTATAATGCTTTGCTAGGAGTCTTTCTCTTGTATGGAATTTATTTCTCACAGAATTTAGAAATTGTGACTATTTTTGTTTTATTTGTGATTGGTGCTGCGGCTTATGGCTCTCTCACAGCAGATAAAAAAATTATTTTAAAGCAAGGCGGACCAGCTATTTTGACCTTGATTAGTATTTTTCTCTTTAAATAAACTTTAATGCCGGTCTGATCCTCTCTAGTCCTTTTCACTCCAGAATAAGGGAAATATGTTATACTTGTTTTTAAGAAAATAGTTTCATGGAATTGGTTGTAAGGAGTTAGAAATGAAAGTATTAGTGACAGGTTTTGAGCCCTTTGGAGGGGAAAAGGTTAATCCAGCCTTGGAGGCCATTAAAGGTTTACCAGCTGAAATCCATGGTGCTGAGGTCCGTTGGTTAGAAGTGCCAACAGTCTTTCACAAATCGGCCCAAGTATTGGAAGAAGAGATGAACCGTTATCAACCTGACTTTGTCCTTTGTATTGGGCAAGCAGGTGGAAGATCTAGCTTAACACCTGAACGAGTAGCCATTAACCAAGACGATGCACGCATTCCTGATAACGAAGGGAATCAACCGATTGATCTTCCCATTCGCCTAGACGGTGCTCCGGCCTACTTTAGTAGTCTGCCGATTAAAGCGATGGTTCAAGCTATAAAAAAAGAGGGATTGCCTGCCTCTGTTTCCAATACGGCAGGGACTTTTGTCTGCAATCATTTGATGTATCAGGCCCTCTATTTGGTAGAAAAGAAATTTCCACATGTTAAGGCAGGTTTTATGCACATTCCTTATATGATGGAACAGGTGGTGAATCGACCGACCACTCCAGCTATGAGTTTAGTGGATATTAGGCGAGGGATAGAAGCGGCAATCGGCGCCATTATAGAACATGGAGATGAGGACCTCAAGTTGGTAGGCGGAGAAACTCATTGATAGAAAAAAGCTTGAGGGAAAACCTTCAAGCTTTTGGACGTTTTCGAGCCAATACTGCTCGGTAAAAAATCATTTTATTAATTTGAATGTAGGGTAGGAGTGAGAAACTAGCAATTCCAAAAGTAATCCAATTGAGGAAGTACCAAGGAAGGAGTTGTAGGTCTAGAATAAAGCGCTGAAATTTGTAGCCTTTCATCAGGAAACGGCTGGTTTTTAGGATTTGTCCTGGTTTAGCTTGTCCTAAGTCTAGGGTATCACAGAGGAGAAATTCTACCTGCGAATAGGCATAGTATTGTGGGATATAGAGACTATTTCCGACAATCATCAAGAGGATACTTGCTAGAAAGTAAAGACCAAAGGTCATGAGGAAACGCTCAGTTTCAATTGACGTGAGATCCAGATTGGGAAACTCAGGATGAAGAACTACGAATTTCTTTGCTAGAAAGCTACTGTAAAAAAGAAAGTAAATTCCAAGCAAACTAGGAATACTCCATAAGAAGAGATAGAAACGTTTGAGGAGAAGAGTCAAAAAGGTTTGTGAAAAGTGCTCTTCTTTAAATAGAGTGAGACTATTTTTGACGGATAGTTCTGTATCAGGATTCTTGATGAGTTTCAGTGTTGTATAGACTGAACTGGTTAGAAGTATTGTTCCGATAAAGGAGACTAATAGAGGAAAAAGGTAGGCTTGGAATACATGACCAAACACGCTTAAAAAGGGTTGTTCTAAAACACTCTCGTTGATGCGCTCTAAGGGATTGAGGAAGCCAGACAAGATGACCAGCATGCTAGGTAAGAGATAGACGAGAAAGAGGCGGGGATTTTCAGCCTGAAATTGTCTAGCTTGCAGACGAACAGTTTTTAAATCAATTTTTCGGTATTTCATTCTCTCATTATACCATAGTTCGTGACAGTTCCTACTTTTTTTGATAAAATCATACAGTATGCCCTTGGGCACAAAGTATGAACTGGGACTGTCTTTCCCAGCTTCGGAGGTAAAAAATGTCAGATTCACCAATCAAATATCGTTTGATTAAGAAAGAAAAACACACGGGAGCTCGTCTGGGAGAAATCATCACACCCCATGGTACCTTCCCAACACCTATGTTTATGCCAGTTGGGACACAAGCCACTGTCAAAACTCAGTCGCCTGAAGAATTGAAGGAAATGGGGTCGGGAATTATCCTGTCAAACACCTATCATCTCTGGCTTCGTCCTGGAGATGAACTCATTGCACGCGCAGGCGGTCTCCATAAGTTCATGAATTGGGACCAGCCTATTTTGACAGATAGTGGTGGTTTTCAGGTTTATTCCTTAGCAGATAGTCGCAATATCACAGAAGAAGGGGTAACTTTTAAAAACCATCTCAATGGTTCTAAGATGTTCTTGTCCCCAGAAAAAGCCATCTCTATTCAGAACAATCTGGGTTCAGATATCATGATGTCCTTTGACGAATGTCCCCAGTTTTATCAACCATACGATTACGTTAAGAAATCAATCGAGCGTACCAGTCGTTGGGCTGAGCGTGGTTTGAAGGCTCACCGTCGTCCGCATGACCAAGGGTTATTTGGGATTGTGCAGGGGGCTGGATTTGAAGACCTTCGTCGACAATCGGCTCATGACCTTGTCAGCATGGACTTCCCAGGCTACTCTATCGGTGGTTTGGCAGTGGGAGAAACCCACGAAGAGATGAATGCTGTCTTGGACTTCACAACCCAACTGCTTCCTGAAAATAAACCTCGTTATCTGATGGGTGTGGGAGCGCCAGATAGCTTGATTGATGGGGTGATTCGTGGGGTGGATATGTTTGATTGTGTCTTGCCGACTCGTATCGCTCGTAATGGGACTTGTATGACCAGTCAAGGTCGTTTGGTTGTAAAAAATGCTCAGTTTGCTGAGGACTTTACGCCACTGGATCCTGAGTGTGATTGCTACACATGTAAGAACTATACACGCGCTTATCTTCGTCACCTGCTCAAGGCTGATGAAACCTTTGGTATCCGCTTGACGAGTTATCACAATCTTTACTTCTTGCTTAACCTGATGAAGCAAGTGCGACAAGCCATCATGGATGACAATCTCTTGGAATTCCGTGAGTATTTTATTGAAAAATATGGCTATAATAAATCAGGCCGTAATTTTTAAACTGGAATAGATATAAGCTAAAAATCCTAAGTTTTCTCTTGGGATTTTTCTTCTTTTTTTGATAGAATAAAGTGTATAATGAAAGGGAGAATAAACTCGTATGCGTATTAAATGGTTTTCCTTGATTAGGATTACAGGTTTACTTTTGGTACTCTTGTATCATTTCTTTCAGACAATCTTTTCTGGAGGATTTTTCGGGGTAGATGTCTTTTTCACATTTTCAGGTTTCCTGATTACAGCTCTACTCATCGAAGAATTTTCTAAAAATCATGAAATTGATTTGGTTGGATTTTTTAGGAGACGCTTTTATCGTATCGTTCCACCTGTGGTTTTGATGGTCTTGGTAACCATGCCTTTTACTTTCTTGGTTCGCCAAGACTATGTGGCTGGAATTGGGGGTCAAATTGCGGGTGTCTTAGGCTTCATGACCAACTTCTATGAACTCCTAACAGGTGGGAGTTATGAATCTCAGTTCATTCCTCATTTGTTTGTTCATAATTGGAGTCTGGCTGTTGAGGTTCACTACTATATCCTCTGGGGGTTGGCAGTTTGCTTCTTATCTAAGCAGGCTAAATCAAATGGTCAGTTGAAGGGAATGGTCTTTCTCTTATCTGCTGCTGCCTTCTTGATCAGCTTCTTCTCCATGTTTATTGGTAGTTTTCTAGTAACCTCTTATTCCTCTGTTTACTTCTCCAGTTTAACTCATGTCTATCCATTCTTTTTGGGAAGTGTGTTAGCAACTATCGTAGGCGTTCGTCAGACGACTTCCCTAGTTAAGCAGTTGGATAAAATCTGGGATTTACGAAAGACCCTTTTAGTTTTTGGAGGAGGTTTTGGCTTCTTACTCATTTTGACTTTCTTTGTCAAATTTACCTATCTCTTTGCCTATCTTATTGGCTTCTTGCTTGCCAGCCTTGCAGCCCTTGCTATGATTCTGGCGGCGCGTGTCTTACATGAAAAGACTCCTAACGTGCAGGAGCCAAAGATGATCAGCTTTTTAGCGGATACTAGCTATGCGGTTTATCTTTTCCATTGGCCTTTCTATATTATTTTCTCACAGTTGACATCAAATCTCTTTGCTGTGTTATTAACTTTGATTTTTTCTTATGGATTCGCCAGTCTTTCATTTTATGTATTGGAACCTTGGATTGCAGGAAAGAACACACCCGTTTTACAAACCCTTCGTCCCCTGCCTCATATTCACACAATCCTTGCAGCAAGTACTGGAATTTTGGCCTTCATTGTCTTCTTAGTAACTCTGTTGGCACCACAAGTGGGAGCTTTTGAGACAGACTTAACTGTCAATGGCTTGAAGCAAGCTGCAACAAATATTAACCAGACCAAGGTAATGACAGAACGAGCAGAAGCTGATAGTTTAGGAATTGCTGATGGCACTATGTTAATTGGTGATTCGGTAGCACTAAGAGCTAATACAGCCTTGCAGACAGCCCTTCCTGGAGCACAGATTAATGCACAAGTCAGCAGAACAACCAAGACCGCCAACGAAATCATGCTCAACAATAGCCAGAATAAATTTCTACCAAAGATGGTGGTTATTGCAACTGGGGTAAATAATCCTGAAAATTACAAGGAAGATTGGGATAGTATCGTGAAAAATCTTCCTAAGGGGCACCATATGGTTTTG
This sequence comes from Streptococcus mitis, assembly GCF_023109235.1. Lineage (GTDB taxonomy): Bacteria > Bacillota > Bacilli > Lactobacillales > Streptococcaceae > Streptococcus > Streptococcus mitis_DA. Next base: position 33,369 of record NZ_JALDUC010000014.1, on the reverse strand, counting down.
GTGACTCCTTATGAAGGAGATAAGACAAAAGAGACCTATGCCATCGTTGAGAAGGCGGCTGCCTATATGAGAGAATTGGCAGAGAAGACTCCTTACATCACGATAGCAGATTGGAATCAAGTTGCTAAAGAGCATCCAGAGATCTGGACTGGGACAGACCAAGTCCATTTTGGAAGTGACAATAGTAAAATTGAAGCAGGAGCTAAATTGTATGCAGATACCATTGCTGCAGCCCTGCAAACAGCTCAAGACAAGCCGGTCAAATCAAAATAACTTGTATTAAAAAGAGAAGAGTTGGAGAAATCCAGCTCTTTTAAAATATCTCTAGAAAATAGGTCTATACCATTTACAAATAAAAAAGAAAGGTTTATAATGTAATTGACATAATAAATTGTAGAATCAATCTTTTGAGGAGGTTAACATTATGCCTAACTATATTAAAGCGGATCAATTTTTCTACCCACACGGAGTTCGTCGTGGAGGTTACTTGGAACTTGTGGACGGCAAGTTTGGAAAACATGTCGCGCAGATTCCTGAAGGCGCTGAGGTGATTGACTATACAGGCTATAGCATTGCTCCAGGACTTGTAGATACCCACATTCATGGATTTGGCGGTGTGGATGTTATGGATAATAATATCGAAGGAACCCTTCATACCATGAGTGAAGGACTACTTAGTACCGGTGTTACCAGTTTCTTGCCCACAACTTTAACAGCCACTTATGAGCAATTGCTTGCAGTCACTGAAAATCTTGGAAACCATTATAAAGAAGCAACAGGTGCTAAGATTCGTGGAATTTATTATGAAGGTCCATATTTCACAGAAACTTTTAAGGGGGCACAAAATCCAACTTATATGAGAGACCCGGGTGTTGAGGAGTTTCATTCTTGGCAGGATGCTGCAAAAGGGATGCTAAATAAAATCGCTATTGCACCAGAACGTGATGGGGTGGAAGATTTTGTACGTACTATTACAGGTGAAGGTGTGACAGTTGCACTTGGACACTCAGATGCGACATTTGAACAAGCTAAGAAGGCAGTCGATGCTGGAGCTAGTGTTTGGGTACATGCCTATAATGGGATGCGTGGTTTAACACACCGCGAACTCGGTATGGTAGGAGCTATGTATGAGCTCCCACATACTTACGCAGAATTGATTTGTGATGGTTATCACGTAGATCCAAAAGCTTGTGAGATTTTACTTAAGCAAAAGGGGACAGAAAACATCGCTCTTATTACGGACTGTATGACAGCTGGTGGGCTTGAAGACGGTGACTATATGTTGGGAGAATTCCCTGTTGTAGTAGCAAATGGAACTGCACGTCTCAAATCTACTGGTAATTTGGCAGGTTCTATCCTCAAACTTAAAGATGGTATGAGAAATGTAGTCGAGTGGGGTATTGCAAATCCACACGAAGCGGTCATGATGGCTAGCCTTAACCCAGCTAAATCTGTTCACATTGATGATGTCTGTGGTCAAATCCGTGAAGGCTACGACGCAGACTTTATCGTATTAGATAAAGATTTGGAATTGGTAGCAACCTATCTAGATGGTGTGAAACGTTATCAAGCATAAGAGAGAAAGCAGAAGTTAGTGACTAGCTTCTGCTTTTTTATCTATATTGCTTTACCGGTAAATAAAAAAGTTAAAAAAATCACAAAAAAACTTGAAGAAACAAACGAAAAGGCTTACAATTATATTATAAATAGTACAAATAAAAAAACGGAGGAATGCTTTATGAAAGCCTATACTTATGTTAAACCAGGACTTGCTTCTTTTGTTGACGTAGACAAACCAGTGATTCGCAAGCCAACAGACGCTATTGTGCGTATCGTAAAAACCACTATTTGTGGAACAGACCTCCATATTATCAAAGGGGATGTTCCTGCTTGCCAAAGTGGTACCATTCTTGGTCACGAAGGGATTGGGATAGTTGAAGAAGTTGGGGAAGGAGTTTCGAACTTCAAAAAAGGCGATAAGGTCTTGATTTCTTGTGTCTGTGCCTGTGGTAAATGCTACTACTGTAAAAAAGGAATTTATGCCCACTGTGAAGACGAAGGGGGATGGATTTTCGGTCACTTGATTGATGGTATGCAGGCTGAATATCTACGTGTCCCTCATGCAGATAACACTCTTTACCATACTCCAGAAGACTTGTCAGATGAAGCCTTGGTTATGCTATCAGATATTCTACCTACTGGATATGAAATTGGTGTCTTAAAAGGGAAAGTAGAACCTGGTTGCAGCGTAGCTATTATTGGTTCAGGACCAGTTGGATTGGCAGCTCTTTTGACAGCTCAATTCTATTCACCAGCTAAATTGATTATGGTGGACTTAGATGATAACCGCTTGGAAACTGCTGTATCATTTGGTGCGACTCATAAGGTTAATTCTTCAGACCCTGAAAAAGCGATTAAAGAAATTTATGATTTGACAGATGGTCGTGGTGTGGATGTTGCTATCGAAGCTGTTGGTATTCCTGCAACATTTGATTTTTGTCAAAAGATTATCGGTGTAGACGGAACAGTTGCCAACTGTGGTGTACATGGTAAACCAGTCGAATTCGATTTGGATAAACTTTGGATTCGCAACATCAATGTAACAACTGGTTTGGTATCTACAAATACAACTCCACAATTGTTGAAAGCTCTTGAAAGTCATAAGATTGAACCAGAAAAATTGGTAACTCATTATTTCAAACTAAGTGAAATTGAAAAAGCCTATGAAGTTTTCAGTAAAGCAGCAGACCACCATGCAATTAAGGTCATCATCGAAAACGATATTTCAGAAGATTAAGTAGCAAAAAGATTTTGGAACACAAGCAAATAGAAATTCAGTCATCATAAGATGGCTGGATTTTTTATCAAAAAATTAAGAAATGAGCATATTTCTTTCCTTGTTTAGCGGAATTGGTTATAATATACGGTACAAAGGAATGAATGAATATGTATCGTGTTATAGAAATGTACGGAGATTTTGAACCGTGGTGGTTCTTAGAAGGTTGGGAAGAAGATATTGTAGCAAGTAGAAAATTTGACCAGTATTATGATGCTCTCAAATACTACAAAACTTGCTGGTTTAGATTGGAACAAGAATCCCCTCTTTATAAAAGTAGAAGTGACTTGATGACTATTTTTTGGGATCCAGAAGACCAACGCTGGTGTGATGAATGTGATGAGTATTTACAACAATACCATTCTTTAGCTCTTTTGCAGGATGAGCAGGTTATCCCAGATGAAAAATTACGTCCAGGCTATGAAAAACAAACAGGTAAGGAAAGGCACCGTTCTTGCCGTATGAAATTAAAATAGAGAAAAAGTAACTTTTTGGAGTTGCTTTTTTTATTTTTCCAAATCTTTGCGAATAGTATAGGTGAGGAGGTAAGTATGGTTCAAGAAATTGCACAAGAAATCATTCGCTCGGCCCGGAAAAAAGGGGCGCAGGATATTTATTTTGTCCCTAAGCTAGACGCTTATGAGCTTCATATGAGGGTCGGAGACGAGCGCTGTAAAATCGGTTGTTATGATTTTGAAAAGTTTGCGGCCGTTATCAGTCACTTTAAGTTTGTAGCTGGTATGAATGTTGGAGAAAAGCGACGTAGTCAACTTGGTTCCTGTGATTATGCCTATGACCAGAAGATGGCGTCCCTACGTCTATCTACTGTAGGCGATTATCGAGGGCAGGAGAGTTTGGTGATTCGCTTGTTGCATGATGAGGAGCAGGATTTGCATTTTTGGTTTCAGGATATTGAAGAACTTGGCAAGCAGTATAGGCAACGTGGTCTCTATCTCTTTGCTGGTCCAGTCGGAAGTGGCAAGACGACCTTGATGCATGAATTGGCCAAGTTACTCTTTAAAGGACAGCAAGTTATGTCCATCGAAGATCCTGTAGAAATCAAGCAGGACGACATGCTTCAGTTGCAGTTGAACGAAGCAATCGGGTTGACCTATGAAAATCTCATCAAACTTTCCTTGCGTCATCGGCCAGATCTCTTGATTATCGGAGAAATTCGGGACAGCGAGACGGCGCGTGCAGTTGTTAGAGCCAGTTTGACAGGGGCGACAGTCTTTTCAACCATCCATGCCAAGAGCATTCGAGGTGTTTATGAGCGCCTGCTGGAGTTGGGTGTGAGTGAGGAGGAATTGGCAGTCGTTCTGCAAGGTGTTTGTTACCAGAGATTAATCGGGGGAGGAGGAATTGTTGACTTTGCAAACAAAGACTATCAAGAACACCAGCCAACTAGCTGGAATGAACAGATTGACCAGCTTCTTAAAGATGGACATATCACAAGTCTTCAGGCTGAAACGGAAAAAATTAGCTACAGCTAAGCAAAAAAATATCATCACCTTGTTTAACAATCTCTTTTCCAGCGGTTTTCATCTAGTGGAGACTATCTCATTTTTAGATAGGAGTGCTTTGTTGGACAAGCAGTGTGTGACCCAGATGCGTACAGGTTTGTCTCAGGGGAAATCATTCTCAGAAATGATGGAAAGTTTGGGTTTTTCAAGTGCCATTGTCACTCAGTTATCCCTAGCTGAAGTTCATGGGAATCTCCACCTTAGTTTAGGAAAGATAGAAGAGTATCTGGACAATCTGACCAAGGTCAAGAAAAAATTAATTGAAGTAGCGACCTATCCCTTGATTTTGCTGGGTTTTCTTTTCTTAATTATGCTGGGGCTACGGAACTATCTACTACCACAACTGGATAGTAGCAATATTGCCACCCAAATCATTGGAAATCTGCCACAAATTTTTCTAGGCATGGTAGGGTTTGTTTCCGTACTTGCACTTTTAGCACTCACTTTCTATAAAAGAAGTTCTAAGATGCGCGTCTTTTCTATCTTAGCACGCCTTCCCTTTCTTGGAATCTTTGTGCAGACCTATTTGACAGCCTATTATGCGCGTGAATGGGGAAATATGATTTCACAGGGAATGGAGCTGACGCAGATTTTTCAAATCATGCAGGAACAAGGTTCCCAGCTCTTTAAAGAAATCGGTCAAGATCTGGCTCAAGCCCTACAAAATGGTCAGGAATTTTCTCAGACGATAGGAACCTATCCTTTCTTTAGGAAGGAATTGAGTCTCATCATCGAGTATGGGGAAGTCAAGTCCAAGCTGGGTAGTGAGTTGGAAATTTATGCTGAAAAGACTTGGGAAGCCTTTTTTACCCGAGTCAACCGCACCATGAATCTGGTGCAGCCACTGGTCTTTATCTTTGTGGCACTGATTATCGTTTTACTTTATGCGGCAATGCTCATGCCCATGTATCAAAATATGGAGGTAAATTTTTAACATGAAAAAAATGATGACATTATTGAAAAAAGCGAAGGTTAAAGCTTTCACACTTATTGAGATGTTGGTTGTCTTGCTCATTATCAGTGTGCTTCTCTTGCTCTTTGTACCTAATTTGACCAAGCAAAAAGAAGCAGTCAATGACAAAGGAAAAGCTGCTGTTGTTAAGGTGGTGGAAAGCCAGGCAGAGCTTTATAGTTTAGCTAAAAATGAAGAGGCTAGCCTAAGCAAGTTACAAGCAGATGGGCGAATCACAGAAGAGCAGGCTAAAGCCTATAGAGAATACCATGTTAAACAAGGTACCAGTCAAAGTGTTTCAGATTAAGGCCTTTACCATGCTGGAAAGTCTCTTGGTTTTGAGTCTTGTGAGTATCCTTGCCTTGGGATTGTCTGGCTCTGTTCAGTCCACTTTTGCGGCGGTAGAAGAACAGATTTTCTTTATGGAGTTTGAAGAACTCTATCGGGAAACTCAAAAACGCAGTGTAGCCAGTCAGCAAAAGACTAGTCTAAACTTAGATGGGCAGACGATTAGCAATGGTAGTCAAAAGTTGACAGTTCCTAAAGGAATTCAGGCACCATCAGGCCAAAGTATCACATTTGACCGAGCTGGGGGCAATTCGTCCCTGGCTAAGGTTGAATTTCAGACCGGTAAAGGAACGATTCGCTATCAATTATATCTAGGAAATGGAAAAATTAAACGCATTCAGGAAACAAAAAATTAGGGCAGTGATTTTACTGGAAGCAGTAGTCGCTCTAGCTATCTTTGCTGGTATTGTAACTCTTCTTTTGGGGCAAATTCAAAAAAATAGGCAAGAAGAAGCAAAAATCTTGCAAAAGGAAGAAGTCTTGAGGGTAGCTAAGATGGCCTTGCAGACAGGTCAAAATCAGGTAAACATAAACGGAGTTGAGATTCAGGTGTTTTCTAGTGAAAAAGGATTGGAGGTCTACCATGGTTCAGAACAGTTGTTGGCAATCAAAGAGCCATAAGGTCAAGGCTTTTACCTTGTTGGAATCCCTAATTGCCCTCATTGTTATCAGTGGAAGTTTACTCCTCTTTCAAGCCATGAGTCAGCTCCTTATTTCAGAAGTTCGCTACCAGCAACAAAGCGAGCAAAAGGAGTGGCTCTTGTTTGTGGACCAGCTGGAGTCAGAATTAGACCGTTCGCAATTCGAAAAAGTAGAAGGTAATCACATTTATATGAAGCAGGATGGCAAGGATATCGCTATAGGTAAGTCTAAATCGGATGATTTTCGGAAAACCGATGCCAGTGGACGAGGTTATCAACCCATGGTTTATGGCCTCAAATCTGTACAGATTACAGAGGACAATCAACTGGTGCGTTTTCGTTTCCAGTTCCAAAAAGGCTTAGAAAGGGAGTTCATCTATCGTGTGGAAAAAGCAAAAAGTTAAGGCAGGTGTTCTCCTCTATGCAGTCACCGTGGCAGCCATCTTTAGTCTTTTGTTACAATTTTACTTGAACAGACAAGTCGCCCACTATCAAGACTATGCTTTGAATAAAGAAAAGCTGATTGCTTTTGCTATGGCCAAGCGAACCAAAGATAAGGTTGATAAGGAAAGTGGGGAACAGGCCTTTAATCTGGGCCAGGTAAGTTATCAAAACAAGAAAGCAAGCTTGACAACAGTGGTTCGTACGCCTAAGAGCCAATATGAGTTCCTATTTCCTTCAGTCAAAATCAAAGAAGAGAAAACAGATAAAAAGGAAGAGGTAGCGACCGATTCAAGCGAAAAAGTGGAGAAGAAAAAATCAGAAGAGAAGCTTGAAAAGAAAGAGAATTTCTAGTCAATTCAGCTACTTTGTGCTAAACTAAAAATATGAGACATAATTTTAACCACAAAGCGGAAACTTTCGATTCCCCTAAAAATATCTTTCTTGCAAACTTGGTATGTCAAGCAGTCGAGAAACAGATTGATCTTCTATCAGACAAAGAAATTTTGGATTTCGGTGGAGGGACGGGTCTGTTAACCTTGCCCCTATCCAAGCAGGCCAAGTCTGTAACATTGGTGGATATTTCGGAGAAAATGCTGGAACAAGCTCGTTTGAAAGCGGAGCAGCAAGACATCAAGAATATCCAGTTTTTGGAACAAGATTTACTGAAAAATCCCTTAGAGCAAGAGTTTGATCTCATTGTTGTTTGTCGTGTTCTTCATCATATGCCTGATTTGGATGCGGCTCTCTCACTGTTTCATCAACATTTGAAGGAAGATGGACAACTCCTACTTGCTGATTTTACCAAGACAGAGGCTAACCATCATGGATTTGAATTGGTTGAACTGGAAAACAGGCTAGCCCAGTTTGGTTTTTCATCTGTACATAGTCAGATCCTCTATAGCGCTGAAGACCTGTTTCAAGGAAATTACTCAGAACTCTTTTTAACAGTAGCCCAAAAATCACTCGCTTAATCAGGGAGTGATTTTTCTATAAGGATGGAAAAAAGAAGGGAAATTTGATAAGATAGGAATATGGATTTTGAAAAAATTGAACAAGCTTATACGTATTTACTAGAGAATGTCCAAATTATCCAAAGTGATTTGGCGACCAACTTTTATGACGCCTTGGTGGAGCAAAACAGCATCTATCTGGATGGTGAGACTGAGCTAAATCAGGTCAAGGAGAATAATCAGGCCCTTAAGCGTTTAGCGCTTCGCAAGGAAGAATGGCTCAAGACCTACCAATTTCTCTTGATGAAGGCAGGGCAAACGGAGCCTTTACAGGCCAATCACCAGTTTACGCCGGACGCCATTGCTTTACTTTTGGTGTTTATCGTGGAAGAGCTGTTTAAAGAGGAGGAAATTTCTATCCTCGAAATGGGTTCTGGAATGGGAATTTTGGGCGCTACTTTCTTGACCTCGCTTGATAAAAAAGTGGATTACTTGGGAATGGAAGTGGATGATTTGCTGATTGATTTGGCAGCTAGTATGGCAGATGTGATTGGTTTGCAGGCTGGCTTTGTCCAAGGAGATGCCGTTCGTCCACAAATGCTCAAAGAAAGCGATGTGGTCATCAGCGACTTGCCTGTTGGCTATTATCCTGATGATGCCGTTGCAGCGCGTCATCAAGTTGCTTCTAGTCAAGAACATACCTACGCCCATCACTTGCTCATGGAACAAGGGATTAAGTACCTCAAATCAGATGGCTACGCTATTTTTCTAGCTCCGAGTGATTTGTTGACCAGTCCTCAAAGTGACTTGTTGAAAGGTTGGTTGAAAGAGGAGGCAAGTCTGACTGCCATGATTAGTTTGCCTGAAAATCTCTTTGCCAATGCCAAACAATCTAAGACCATTTTTATCCTACAGAAGAAAAATGAAATAACAGTAGATCCTTTTGTTTATCCTCTTGCTAGCTTACAAGATGCAAGTGTTTTAATGAAATTTAAAGAAAATTTTCAAAAATGGACTCAAGGTACTGAAATATAAAATAGATTTTGTTATAATAGATGAAAACGCTTAAAAAGGGGTATCATGTTATGACAAAAACAATTGCAATCAATGCGGGAAGTTCAAGTTTGAAATGGCAATTATACTTAATGCCAGAAGAAAAAGTATTGGCGAAAGGCTTGATTGAACGTATCGGTTTGAAAGATTCAATTTCAACTGTAAAATTTGACGGCTGTTCTGAACAACAAATTTTGGATATCGAAAATCATACACAAGCTGTTAAAATCTTATTGGATGACTTGATTCGTTTCGATATTATCAAGGATTATGACGAGATTACAGGTGTTGGACACCGTGTTGTTGCAGGTGGAGAATATTTCAAAGAATCAACAGTCGTTGAGGGAGATGTTTTAGAAAAAGTTGAAGAGTTGAGCTTGTTGGCTCCTCTCCACAATCCAGCCAATGCAGCAGGTGTTCGTGCCTTCAAGGAATTGTTGCCAGACATTACCAGTGTAGTTGTTTTTGATACTTCATTCCACACAACTATGCCAGAGAAAGCTTATCGCTACCCTCTACCAACAAAATATTACACAGAAAACAAGGTTCGTAAATATGGTGCCCACGGTACAAGTCACCAGTTTGTAGCAGGAGAAGCAGCAAAACTCTTGGGCCGTCCATTAGAGGACTTGAAATTGATTACTTGCCATATCGGTAATGGTGCTTCTATTACAGCTGTTAAGGGTGGTCAATCTGTCGATACTTCAATGGGATTCACTCCACTTGGTGGTGTGATGATGGGAACTCGTACAGGGGATATTGACCCAGCTATCATTCCTTACTTAATGCAATATACAGAGGACTTTAACACGCCTGAAGACATTAGTCACGTTCTTAATCGTGAATCAGGACTGATGGGGGTTTCAGGTAAATCTAGTGATATGCGTGATGTGATTGCTGCTATGGAAGAAGGGGACCACGATGCCACTTTGGCTTATGAAATGTATGTTGACCGTATCCAAAAACATATCGGCCAATACCTTGCGGTCCTAAATGGAGCAGATGCTATTATCTTCACAGCAGGTATCGGTGAAAATGCTGCAAACGTACGTGAAGATGTTATTTCAGGTATCTCTTGGTTTGGTTGTGATGTTGACCCAGAAAAGAACGTCTTTGGTGTGACAGGAGACATCTCAACAGAGGCAGCGAAAATCCGTGTCTTGGTTATTCCAACAGATGAAGAATTGGTCATTGCCCGTGACGTTGAACGCTTGAAAAAATAAGTAAAACTAGTAAAAATATTCCGTACAAGGAGTTGGAAAAGAGATTTTTCCAGCTTCTTTTTCTGATGGAAATGTCCAAAACCTTGCTATGATTGGCTTTTTTGAAAAATATGGTATAATAGTAGTAATTTAATAGATGGAGTTGAGTTTTGAAGAAAAACTTTCGTGTAAAAAGAGAGAAAGATTTTAAGGCGATTTTCAAGGAGGGGACAAGTTTTGCCAATCGCAAATTTGTTGTCTACCAATTAGAAAACCAGAAAAACCATTTTCGAGTAGGTCTATCAGTTAGCAAAAAGCTGGGGAATGCCGTCACTAGAAATCAAATTAAGCGACGGATTCGGCATATTATCCAGAATGCCAAAGGGAGTCTGGTAGAAGATGTCGACTTTGTTGTCATTGCTCGAAAAGGGGTCGAAACCTTGGGATACGCAGAGATGGAGAAAAATCTACTCCACGTATTAAAATTATCAAAGATTTACCAGGAAGGAAATGGGAGTGAAAAAGAAACTACAGTTGACTAGTTTGCTAGGACTGTCCCTATTGATCATGACAGCCTGTGCAACAAATGGGGCAACTAGCGATATTACAGCCGATTCGGCTGATTTTTGGAGTAAATTTGTTTACTTCTTTGCTGAAATCATTCGCTTTTTATCATTTGATATCAGTATCGGAGTGGGGATTATCCTCTTTACGGTCTTGATTCGTACACTGCTTTTGCCAGTCTTTCAAGTGCAAATGGTGGCTTCCAGAAAAATGCAGGAAGCTCAACCACGTATTAAGGCGCTTCGAGAACAATATCCAGGTCGAGATATGGAAAGTAGAACCAAGCTAGAGCAAGAAATGCGTAAAGTCTTTAAAGAAATGGGTGTCAGACAGTCAGATTCTCTTTGGCCGATTTTGATTCAGATGCCGGTTATCTTGGCCTTGTTCCAAGCTCTATCAAGAGTTGACTTTTTAAAGACAGGTCATTTCTTATGGATTAACCTTGGTGGTGTGGATACAACCCTTGTTCTTCCGATTTTAGCAGCTGTATTTACCTTTTTAAGTACTTGGTTGTCCAACAAGGCCTTGTCTGAGCGTAATGGCGCTACGACTGCGATGATGTATGGGATTCCAGTCTTGATCTTTATCTTTGCAGTTTATGCACCAGGTGGAGTCGCCCTATACTGGACAGTGTCCAATGCTTATCAAGTCTTGCAAACCTATTTCTTGAACAATCCATTCAAGATTATCGCAGAGCGCGAGGCGGTAGTTCAGGCACAGAAAGATTTGGAAAATAGAAAAAGAAAAGCCAAGAAAAAGGCTCAGAAAACGAAATAATAAGGAGGAATCTGGTAATGGTAGTATTTACAGGTTCAACTGTTGAAGAAGCAATCCAGAAAGGATTGAAAGAATTAGATATCCCAAGACTGAAGGCTCACATCAAAGTCATTTCTCGTGAAAAAAATGGCTTTCTTGGTTTATTTGGTAAAAAACCAGCTCAAGTTGATATTGAAGCTATTAGTGAAACAACGGTCATTAAAGCCAATCAACAAGCTGTAAAGGGCGTTCCTAAAGAAATTAATGAACAAAATGAACCAGTCAAAACGGTCAGTGAAGCAACCGTTGATTTGGGGCATGTGGTAGAAGCAATTAAAAAGATTGAAGAGGAAGGCCAAGGGGTTTCTGATGAAGTCAAGGCTGAAATTTTGAAAAATGAAAAACATGCTAACACCATTTTAGAAGAAACTGGACATATTGAGATTCTAAATGAATTACAACTTGAAGAAGCTGGTTTCGGGGAAGAAGTAGAAACTCCGATTGTTGAGAATCAAGCTGAACAAATTGAAAGTCAAGAATTAGAAAATTTGGGCTTAAAGGTGGAACCAAGCTTTGATATTGAACAAGTGGCTACGGAAGTAACGACTTATGTCCAAACAATCATTGATGATATGGACGTTGAGGCGACGATTTCAAATGACTACAACCGTCGTAGCATCAATCTACAAATTGATACTAATGAGCCAGGTCGTATTATCGGTTATCATGGTAAAGTCTTGAAGGCCTTGCAACTATTGGCTCAAAATTATCTTTACAACCGCTATTCAAGAACCTTCTACATCACAATCAATGTTAATGATTATGTCGAACACCGTGCAGAAGTATTGCAGACCTATGCGCAAAAATTGGCGACTCGTGTTTTAGAAGAAGGGCGCAGTCATCAAACAGATCCAATGTCAAATAGCGAACGCAAGATTATCCATCGTATTATTTCACGTATGGATGGCGTGACTAGTTACTCTGAAGGTGAGGAGCCAAATCGCTATGTCGTTGTAGATACAGAATAAACAAAATCAGGGTTATCCTGATTTTTTGCTAGCTGGAGGAGATTAAATTAATGTTGAATAAGATAAGAGACTATTTAGACTTTGCTGATTTGCAGTACCGTAATCCTGATAAGGCGGGAGCAGAGCGAGAGAAAATGCTGGAATTGCGCCACAAAGGCCAAGAGGCTCGAAAGGCTTTTACAGAACTGGCTAAAGCCTTTCAAGCAAGTCATCCAGAATGGCAACTCCAACAGACTAGCCAGTGGATGAATCAGGCGCAACGTTTACGACCACATTTTTGGGTTTATCTACAGAGAGACGGACAAGTAACAGAACCTATGTTGGCTCTTCGTTTGTATGGGACATCTACTGACTTTGGAATTTCCTTAGAGGTCAGTTTCATCGAGCGTAAGAAAGATGAGCGAACTCTAGGCAAGCAGGCCAAAGTTTTAAAAGTTCCAACCGTTGAAGGTGTTTATTATCTAGTCTACTCTGATGGTCAAAGTCAACGGTGGGAGGCGAACGAAGAAAATCGTCAAATTTTAAGAAATAAACTATCCAATCAGGAAGTCCGAAAAGTGTTAGTTAAAATAGATGTCCCTATAACAGAGAATTCATCTGAAGAAGAAATCGTAGAAGCCCTACTGAAATCTTATGATAAAATTCTTCCATTTTATCTAGCTACGAGAAACTAAGCTAATCATTAAAATATCATAAATCATACAGTCCAAGAGTGAACAGTCCGCTGTGTAATTCTTGGTCTTTTTGTTTGCGCTTTCAAATTATATAATAAACCTACAAAAACAATTCAAAAGGAGAACAATTATGGAAGTCATTTCAAGTGTTCTAAATTGGTTTTCTAGCAATATTTTGCAGAATCCCGCATTTTTCGTAGGTTTATTGGTGTTGATAGGATACGCACTTTTGAAAAAACCTGCCCACGACGTTTTCTCAGGGTTTGTTAAAGCAACAGTAGGGTATATGTTGCTCAATGTGGGTGCGGGTGGTTTGGTTACAACCTTCCGTCCGATCTTAGCAGCCCTTAACTACAAATTCCAAATTGGTGCAGCGGTTATCGACCCTTACTTTGGACTTGCTGCAGCAAACAACAAAATTGCAGCAGAGTTTCCAGATTTTGTTGGAACTGCAACTACAGCTCTATTGATTGGTTTCGGAATAAATATCTTGCTCGTAGCTCTTCGAAAGATTACGAAGGTAAGAACCCTCTTTATTACTGGTCACATCATGGTACAACAAGCTGCAACAGTATCTCTTATGGTTCTATTCTTAGTACCACAATTGCGCAATGCTTACGGTACAGCAGCGATTGGTATCATCTGTGGACTTTACTGGGCAGTTAGTTCAAATATGACTGTTGAGGCAACTCAACGCTTGACTGGTGGTGGCGGATTTGCGATTGGTCACCAACAGCAATTTGCAATCTGGTTTGTAGATAAAGTAGCAGGACGCTTTGGTAAGAAAGAAGAAAGTTTAGACAATCTTAAATTACCTAAGTTCCTCTCAATTTTCCACGATACAGTTGTTGCATCTGCTACCTTGATGCTCGTATTCTTCGGAGCCATTCTTTTAATCTTGGGTCCAGACATTATGTCTAATAAAGAAGTCATCACTTCAGGAACTCTATTTAATCCTGCTAAACAAGATTTCTTTATGTACATTATCCAAACAGCCTTTACCTTCTCAGTTTACTTGTTCGTTTTGATGCAAGGTGTCCGCATGTTCGTATCTGAGTTGACAAATGCCTTCCAAGGTATTTCAAACAAATTATTGCCAGGTTCATTCCCAGCGGTCGACGTTGCAGCTTCTTATGGATTTGGATCTCCAAACGCTGTCTTGTCTGGATTTGCCTTTGGTTTGATTGGTCAATTGATTACAATTGTCTTGCTCATCGTCTTTAAAAACCCTATCCTTATTATTACAGGATTTGTACCAGTATTCTTTGATAATGCAGCAATTGCAGTCTACGCTGATAAGCGTGGCGGATGGAAAGCAGCTGTTATCCTATCCTTCATCTCAGGCGTCCTCCAAGTTGCTCTAGGAGCTCTATGTGTAGCCCTTCTCGACTTAGCATCTTACGGTGGTTATCATGGGAATATTGACTTTGAATTCCCATGGCTTGGATTTGGATACATTTTCAAATATCTCGGTATTGTCGGTTATGTACTTGTATGTCTCTTCTTGCTTGTTATTCCTCAACTTCAATTTGCCAAAGCAAAAGATAAAGAGAAATATTACAACGGTGCAGTTCAAGAAGAAGCTTAGTATCTAGAAAAGGAGAAATAAAATGGTTAAAGTATTAGCAGCGTGCGGAAATGGAATGGGTTCATCAATGGTTATCAAGATGAAGGTTGAAAATGCTCTCCGTAAGCTTAATCAAACAGATTTTACAGTCAATTCATGCAGTGTCGGTGAAGCTAAAGGTTTAGCAGCAGGATATGACATCGTAATCGCTTCTCTTCATTTGATCCAAGAATTGGAAGGGCGAACTAATGGGAAGTTAATTGGGCTTGACAACTTGATGGATGATAAAGAAATCACTGAAAAACTCAGTCAAGCACTACAGTAAAAGGTTGGAGGGGGCTGGATAGAAACTGAGAGTCATCGTTTCTGTCCTTCTCCCTCTTTAAATAAAGGAGGCAGATATGAATTTAAAACAAGCTTTAATTGACAATGACTCGATCCGACTAGGTTTAGAAGCTAAAGACTGGAAAGAAGCAGTCAAGGTAGCAGTAGATCCCTTGATTGAAAGTGGAGCAATTTTGCCAGAGTATTACGATGCTATTATCGAATCGACTGAAGAGTATGGCCCATACTATATCTTAATGCCAGGTATGGCTATGCCCCATGCTAGACCTGAAGCTGGAGTGCAAAGAGATGCCTTTTCATTGATCACCTTACAAAATCCTGTTGTATTTTCAGATGGGAAAGAGGTATCTGTTTTGTTGGCACTAGCAGCAACAAGCTCAAAAATTCACACAAGTGTAGCCATTCCACAAATCATTGCCCTGTTTGAATTAGAAGATTCTATTGCACGTTTACAGGCTTGCCAGACTAAAGAAGATGTCTTGGCTATGATTGAAGAATCTAAGGATAGCCCTTATCTCGAAGGATTGGATTTGGAAAGTTAGAAAGAGGAATAAAGAAATGACAAAAAGAATACCTAATTTACAAGTTGCATTAGATCATTCAGACTTGCAAGGAGCGATTAAAGCAGCTGTTTCTGTTGGTCAGGAAGTAGATATTATCGAAGCTGGAACTGTTTGCTTATTACAAGTTGGAAGTGAACTGGTTGAAGTCTTGCGTAGCCTTTTCCCAGATAAGATTATTGTGGCAGACACAAAATGTGCTGATGCTGGTGGAACAGTTGCTAAAAATAATGCCGTTCGTGGAGCAGACTGGATGACTTGTATCTGTTGTGCAACCATCCCTACTATGGAAGCAGCTCTAAAGGCTATCAAGACTGAACGAGGAGAACGAGGCGAAATCCAGATCGAGCTTTATGGCGATTGGACTTTTGAACAAGCTCAGCTTTGGCTAGATGCAGGTATCTCACAAGCTATCTATCACCAATCTCGTGATGCCCTTCTTGCTGGTGAAACTTGGGGTGAAAAAGACCTTAATAAGGTTAAAAAACTCATTGACATGGGCTTCCGAGTTTCTGTAACAGGTGGTCTAGATGTAGATACTCTCAAACTCTTTGAAGGCGTTGATGTCTTTACCTTTATCGCAGGTCGTGGAATTACAGAAGCTGCGGATCCAGCAGGAGCAGCGCGTGCCTTCAAGGATGAAATCAGACGAATTTGGGGGTAAACCATGGCACGTCCAATTGGAATTTATGAAAAGGCAACCCCGACACACTTTACTTGGCTAGAACGTTTAAATTTTGCCAAGGAGTTAGGCTTTGATTTTGTCGAGATGTCTATTGATGAACGTGACGAGCGTTTAGCAAGACTGGACTGGAGCAAGGACGAGCGTTTGGAAGTTGTCAAAGCAATCTATAAAACTGGTGTTCGTATTCCTTCTATCTGTTTTTCAGGCCATCGTCGCTACCCATTGGGATCAAATGATCCAGTTCTAGAGGAAAAATCTCTAGAACTCATGAAAAAATGTATTGAATTAGCCCAAGACTTGGGAGTTCGTACTATTCAATTAGCTGGTTACGACGTTTATTATGAGGAAAAGTCACCCCAGACACGCCAACGTTTTATCAAAAATTTGAGAAAAGCTTGTGACTGGGCTGAAGAGGCTCAGGTGGTACTTGCTATTGAAATTATGGATGATCCTTTTATCAATAGTATCGAAAAATACTTGGCTGTAGAAAAGGATGTTGACTCTCCCTACCTTTTTGTATATCCAGATATTGGGAATGTGTCTGCATGGCATAATGATGTCTATAGTGAGTTCTATCTAGGTCACCATGCTATCACAGCTCTCCATCTCAAGGATACTTATGCAGTGACAGAAAGTTCAAAGGGGCAGTTCCGAGATGTACCTTTTGGGCAAGGTTGTGTCAAATGGGAAGAAGCTTTCGATATTTTAAAGCAAACCAATTATAATGGTCCTTTCCTAATCGAAATGTGGTCTGAAAATTGTGAAACTGTAGAAGAAACACGCGCAGCCATTCAAGAGGCGCAAGCTTTTCTCTATCCACTAATTAAGAAAGCAGGTTTGATGTAAGATGAATCAAGTAATTAATGCTATGCGTAAACGAGTCTGTGATGCCAATCAATCATTGCCAAAACATGGACTTGTCAAATTTACCTGGGGCAATGTATCGGAAGTCAATCGCGAACTCGGTGTCATTGTTATCAAACCATCAGGCGTAGATTATGACGAATTGACACCTGAAAACATGGTGGTGACTGATCTAGATGGTAAGGTCCTAGAAGGGGATTTAAGACCATCTTCTGATCTTCCAACTCATGTGCAGTTATATAAGGCTTGGTCAGAAATTGGTAGTGTGGTCCACACCCATTCGACAGAAGCAGTTGGTTGGGCTCAAGCTGGACGCGATATTCCTTTCTACGGAACAACCCATGCAGATTATTTCTACGGTTCAATCCCTTGCGCCCGTAGTTTGACCAAGGATGAAGTAGAAGTGGCCTATGAAAAAGATACTGGCCTAGTTATCGTAGAAGAGTTTGAACGTCGCGGACTTAACCCGGTTGAAGTACCAGGAATTGTTGTACGCAATCACGGTCCATTCACCTGGGGAAAAAATCCAGAGAATGCTGTCTATCACTCTGTTGTACTAGAGGAAGTGTCTAAGATGAATCGTTTCACAGAGCAAATCAATCCAAGAGTTGAACCTGCTCCCCAGTACATCCTAGAAAAGCACTACCAACGTAAGCATGGACCAAATGCTTATTACGGTCAAAAGAAATAAGAAATTGAATTGAAAAGAGGCTAGGACCTTTCGATCCAAGCCTCGCTTTTGTAATTGTAAGTATTCGTTATTAAGAGACTACTGTTGATAATTGAAATGCGTTAGTGAATGTGATACTATTATAAAGTTGTTTTCAAGGCAGTTGATTGATAGAGGAGTATGAAATATGGTACTGGATAAGGCAAGTTGTGATTTGCTTCAATATTTGATGGATCAAGAAACGTCCAAAACGATTATGGCGATTTCAAAAGATTTGAAAGAGTCAAGAAGGAAAATTTATTATCACATTGACAAAATCAATGCTGCTTTGGGTGACGAGGCGCTTCATATCATTAGTATTCCACGAATTGGTATTCACTTAACGGAAGAGCAGAGAGATGCTTGTTGTGAACTATTATCGGAAGTAGATTCGTACGATTATATCATGAGTGCGCATGAACGTATGATGATAATGTTACTATGGATAGGTATTTCTAAAGAACGTATTACGATTGAAAAATTGATGGAGTTAACAGAGGTGTCTAGGAATACTGTTCTCAATGATTTGAATAGTATTCGTTATCAACTAACTTTGGAACAATATCAGGTGACCTTGCAAGTGAGCAAGTCACAGGGATACCATCTTCATGCCCACCCTCTTAATAAAATTCAGTATCTTCAATCGCTTCTATATCATATTTTTATGGAAGAAAATGCCACTTTTGTATCTATTTTAGAAGATAAGATGAAAGAGAGGTTAGATGGTGAGTGTTTGCTTTCTGTTGAAATGAACCAATTTTTTAAGGAACAGGTTCCTTTAGTTGAACAAGATTTAGGGAAGAAAATAAATCATCATGAAGTAACTTTTATGTTGCAGGTTCTACCTTATTTGCTGTTAAGCTGTCATAATGTTGAACAGTATCAAGAAAGACATCAGGATATAGAGAAAGAATTTTCTTTGATAAGAAAAAGAATAGAGTATCAGGTGTCTAAGAAATTAGGAGAACGGTTGTTTCAAAAGTTTGAAATTTCTTTGTCAGAACTTGAAGTTTCTCTTGTAGCTGTTCTTCTCCTCTCCTATCGTAAAGATTTGGATATTCATGCAGAAAGTGATGATTTTCGGCAGTTAAAACTTGCTTTAGAAGAATTCATCTGGTATTTTGAATCACAAATCCGAATGGAGATTGAGAACAAGGATGATTTGTTAAGAAATTTGATGATCCACTGTAAAGCCTTGTTATTTAGAAAGACTTACGGTATTTTTTCTAAAAATCCTCTAACAAAACAAATTCGATCCAAGTATGGAGAATTATTTTTAGTCACTAGAAAATCTGCGGAAATTTTAGAAGGAGCATGGTTTATTCGGCTAACAGACGATGATATTGCCTATTTGACGATTCATATTGGAGGATTTTTAAAGTATACACCATCGTCTCAAAAAAATATGAAAAAAGTTTATCTCGTTTGTGATGAAGGTGTTGCGGTTTCGAGACTTTTGCTGAAACAATGCAAACTTTATTTTCCAAATGAGCAAATTGGCACTGTATTTACAACAGAACAATTTAAGAGTGTGGAAGATATTGCACAAGTTGATGTAGTGATTACTACTAATGATGATTTGGATAGCAGATTTCCGATTTTAAGGGTTAATCCTATCCTTGAAGCAGAAGATATTTTGAAAATGCTAGACTATCTTAAACACAATATATTTCGTAATGAGAGCAAAAGTTTCAGTGAAAATCTTTCTAGTCTTATTTCGTCTTATATTGTAGACAGTAAGTTGGCTAGTAAGTTCCAAGAAGAGGTTCAAACACTTATAAATCAAGAAATAGTAGTTCAAGCTTTTTTGGAAGATATTTGAAGGACAGTCCAATGATGAACACAAACCTGTGTTTTTCTTGGTCTTTTTTAGTGTTTTGAAGGATGGTATACTAATCTCAAAGATAACAATTATATCCAAAGGAGGCAACATATGCCAAATGTCAAAGAAATTACAAGAGAGTCATGGATTTTAGCTACTTTCCCAGAGTGGGGAACATGGTTGAACGAAGAAATCGAAGAAGAAGTCGTACCTGAAGGCAATTTTGCCATGTGGTGGCTAGGCAACTGTGGTACTTGGATTAAGACACCAGGTGGTGCTAACGTTGTCATGGACCTTTGGTCAAACCGTGGAAAATCAACCAAAAAAGTGAAAGATATGGTTCGTGGGCACCAAATGGCAAATATGGCAGGTGTTCGTAAGTTGCAACCAAACTTGCGTGTTCAGCCGATGGTTATCGATCCATTTTCTATCAACGAACTAGATTATTACTTAGTTTCACACTTCCATAGTGATCATATCGACCCATACACAGCTGCAGCAATTCTCAACAATCCTAAGTTAGAGCATGTTAAGTTTATCGGTCCTTACCACTGTGGACGAATCTGGGAAGGATGGGGTGTTCCAAAAGAACGTATCATCGTTGTTAAACCAGGTGACACTATCGAATTAAAAGATATGAAGATTCATGCAGTAGAATCATTTGACCGTACTTGCTTGGTAACTCTCCCAGTGAACGGTGCTGATGAGACAGGCGGTGAACTTGCTGGCTTAGCTGTTACAGATGAAGAAATGGCTCAAAAGGCTGTTAACTATATCTTTGAAACACCAGGTGGAACTATCTATCATGGTGCAGATTCTCACTTCTCAAACTATTTTGCAAAACATGGTAAAGACTTTAAAATTGATGTTGCTTTGAATAACTATGGTGAAAATCCGGTAGGTATCCAAGATAAAATGACATCTATCGACCTTCTTCGTATGGCAGAAAATCTGCGTACCAAAGTCATTATCCCAGTTCACTATGATATCTGGTCTAACTTCATGGCTTCTACTAATGAGATTCTAGAACTTTGGAAAATGAGAAAAGATCGCTTGCAATACGATTTCCATCCATTTATCTGGGAAGTCGGCGGTAAGTACACTTATCCTCAAGATCAACACTTAGTAGAATACCATCATCCACGTGGTTTTGATGATTGTTTTGAACAAGACTCTAACATTCAATTTAAAGCTTTGCTATAATATAAAAATATTCTTTGGAGGTTATCCGTATGTTGCATGATACGGATAATTTTCATATAATAGTAAAATAGAATGTGTGATTCAATAATCACCTCAAATAGAAAGGAAATTCTATGTCAAATCTATCTGTTAATGCAATTCGTTTCCTAGGTATTGACGCTATCAACAAAGCCAACTCAGGTCACCCAGGTGTGGTTATGGGAGCAGCTCCGATGGCTTACAGCCTCTTTACAAAACAACTTCGTATCAATCCAGCTCAACCAAACTGGATCAACCGCGACCGCTTTATTCTTTCAGCAGGTCATGGTTCAATGCTTCTTTATGCCCTTCTTCACCTTTCTGGTTTTGAAGATGTTAGTATGGATGAGATCAAGAGCTTCCGTCAGTGGGGTTCAAAAACACCAGGTCACCCAGAATTTGGTCATACAGCAGGGATTGATGCTACAACAGGTCCTCTAGGGCAAGGTATTTCAACTGCCACTGGTTTTGCCCAGGCAGAACGTTTCTTGGCAGCTAAGTATAACCGTGAAGGCTACAATATCTTTGACCACTATACTTACGTTATCTGTGGAGATGGAGACTTGATGGAAGGTGTCTCAAGCGAGGCAGCTTCATACGCAGGTTTGCAAAAACTAGACAAGTTGGTTGTTCTTTATGATTCAAATGACATCAACTTGGATGGTGAGACAAAGGATTCCTTTACAGAAAGCGTTCGTGACCGTTACAATGCCTATGGTTGGCATACTGCCTTGGTTGAAGATGGAACAGACTTGGAAGCAATCCATGCTGCTATCGAAACAGCAAAAGCTTCAGGCAAACCATCATTGATTGAAGTGAAGACTGTTATTGGATACGGTTCTCCAAACAAACAAGGAACCAATGCCGTACATGGTGCCCCTCTTGGAGCAGATGAGACTGCAGCAACTCGTCAAGCTCTCGGTTGGGACTATGAACCATTTGAAATCCCAGAACAAGTTTATGCTGATTTCAAAGAACATGTTGCAGACCGTGGTGCATCAGCTTATGAAGCTTGGACAAAATTAGTTGCTGACTATAAAGAAGCGCATCCAGAATTGGCTGCAGAAGTAGAAGCCATTATTGATGGATGTGATCCAGTTGAAGTGACTCCAGCAGACTTCCCAGCATTAGAAAATGGCTTCTCTCAAGCAACTCGTAATTCAAGCCAAGATGCTTTGAATGTTGTAGCTGCTAAGTTGCCAACTTTCTTGGGTGGATCAGCTGACCTAGCTCACTCAAACATGACTTATATCAAGACTGACGGACTTCAAGACGATGCTAATCGCTTGAACCGTAACATTCAGTTTGGTGTTCGTGAATTTGCAATGGGAACGATCTTGAACGGGATGGCCCTTCACGGTGGACTTCGTGTATACGGTGGAACTTTCTTCGTCTTCTCTGACTATGTGAAGGCAGCTGTCCGCTTGTCAGCTTTGCAAGGTCTTCCTGTGACTTATGTCTTTACCCACGATTCAATCGCGGTTGGGGAAGACGGTCCAACGCACGAACCAGTTGAGCATTTAGCAGGTCTTCGTGCTATGCCAAATCTAAATGTTTTCCGTCCAGCAGATGCGCGTGAAACGCAAGCAGCTTGGTACCTTGCAGTGACAAGCGAAAAAACACCAACTGCCCTTGTATTGACACGTCAAAACTTGACTGTTGAAGAAGGAACAGACTTCGACAAGGTTGCAAAAGGTGCTTATGTTGTCTATGAAAATGCAGCAGACTTTGATACCATCTTGATTGCGACAGGTTCAGAGGTTAATCTTGCTGTCTCAGCTGCCAAAGAATTGGCTAGTCAAGGTGCAAAAGTCCGCGTAGTCAGCATGCCATCTACAGATGTCTTTGATAAACAAGATGTGGCTTACAAGGAAGAAATTCTTCCAAATGAAGTTCGCCGTCGTGTTGCAGTCGAAATGGGTGCAACTCAAAACTGGTACAAATATGTTGGTCTTGATGGTGCCGTTCTAGGTATTGATACCTTCGGAGCCTCTGCCCCAGCACCAAAAGTATTGGCAGAATATGGCTTTACTGTTGAAAATCTTGTAAAAGTCGTTCAAAACTTGAAATAATCCTAAAAATCAGGGCGCAAGCTCTGGTTTTTCTTACTAGAAAAGCAAGGTACAATCTTGTAAAAGTAGCTGAAATTTGATATAGTAGTCCTATGTAAAAGACAAAGGAGAAGAAAATGAATCCAAATTATACATTTTTAATTATGCTTGTAGCGATGTTTGCCTTGATGTTCTTTATGCAACGCTCTCAAAAGAAACAAGCACAAAAACGTATGGAAAGCTTAAATAAACTACAAAAAGGCTATGAAGTGATTACAATCGGTGGGCTTTACGGGACAGTCGATGAAGTAGATACTGAGAAGAGAACGATTGTTCTTGATGTAGATGGAGTTTACTTGACTTTTGAACTAGCTGCTATCAAGACAGTATTACCGCTGAAAGAAACAGCTTCACTCGAAGGTGCAATTGAAAAATAAGACGGGATTATTAACTCCCGTTTTTCTGTAAAAGAAAGGAAATGGGATGAAAAAACTAGTCTTTGTCTGTTTGGGAAATATTTGTCGCAGCCCTATGGCCGAGTTTGTTATGAAATCAATGACAGATAATTATGAAATCCAAAGTCGAGCGACTTCCTCTTGGGAACATGGTAATTCGATTCATAAGGGAACTCAAGGGATTTTTCAACAGTATCAGATTCCTTATGATAAAGGCAAGACATCGCTTCAGATTAGTAAGGAAGATTTTGAAGCCTTTGATTATATTATCGGTATGGATGCTTCAAATGTTTCTGACTTACGTCAGATGTGTCCAGCAGACTGTAAAGATAAGATTTACTCATTCGCGTCTGAAAGTGTTCCAGATCCTTGGTATACAGGAGATTTTGAGGAAACCTATCAGCGTGTTCAAGAGGGTTGTCAAGCTTGGTTAGAACGTTTAGAAAAGGGGAGTGAAGATGGGAAATCTTAAGAATTTTTACGACAAGTATCGTGTCTATCTGACTCGTCCACGTTTAGAGATTTTGGCAGTAGTTACGATTGTTTTTTGTGCTGTACTCGTCTTTTTTCTAAATATTCCCGGAAAAGGCGTTCTAAAGCTTGATAATGGAACGATTGTTTACGATGGCAGTCTTGTACGTGGTAAAATGAATGGCCAAGGTACCATTACTTTCCAAAATGGGGACCAGTATACTGGTGGTTTCAACAATGGAGCCTTCAACGGAAAAGGTACCTTTCAATCTAAAGAAGGCTGGACCTACGAAGGTGATTTTGTAAATGGTCAGGCTGAAGGAAAAGGGAAACTAACAACAGAACAAGAAGTTGTTTATGAAGGGACTTTTAAACAAGGCGTTTTTCAACAAAAATAAAGCCTCCTTATCAAAGGAGGTATTGTTAGCATCTAAAAGTAAGCGCTTACTAGAAAATCTATCTCTTTCCAAGCTCCTCTTCCAATCAAGCTTGTGAAATAAAAAATATTTGAAATTGATTTCACAAACTCTAACGGAAAAACTTGATAAGTAAAGAAAATGATAAAAAATTCACAAACAATAAAAAATTCTTTGTGAAATGTTTATGAAACTGTTTACAAAGTTGAAATAATGCGTTATAATAAGCTTGTGAAAAAATTAACAAAGGATATCGATCCTTGAAAGCTATGGAGGAAAATATGGCTGATAAAAAAACTGTGACACCAGAGGAAAAGAAACTCGCTGCTGAAAAGCATGTTGATGGATTGGTGCAAAAAGCTCTAGTTGCCCTTGAAGAAATGCGTAAATTGGATCAAGAGCAAGTTGACTACATCGTTGCTAAAGCATCAGTAGCAGCTTTGGATGCCCACGGAGAATTGGCTTTACATGCCTTTGAAGAAACAGGACGTGGTGTATTTGAAGATAAAGCAACTAAGAACTTGTTTGCTTGTGAACACGTAGTAAACAACATGCGTCACACTAAGACAGTTGGCGTTATCGAAGAAGACGATGTAACAGGTTTGACTCTTATCGCAGAACCAGTTGGTGTTGTCTGTGGTATCACTCCAACAACAAACCCAACATCAACAGCAATCTTCAAATCATTGATTTCATTGAAGACACGTAACCCAATCGTCTTTGCTTTCCATCCATCAGCACAAGAATCATCTGCTCATGCAGCTCGTATCGTTCGCGATGCAGCTATCGCAGCTGGAGCTCCTGAAAACTGCGTACAGTGGATCACTGAACCATCTATGGAAGCAACAAGTGCCCTTATGAACCACGAAGGTGTTGCAACAATCCTTGCAACAGGTGGTAATGCCATGGTTAAAGCTGCATACTCATGTGGTAAACCAGCTCTTGGGGTAGGTGCCGGAAACGTTCCAGCTTATGTTGAAAAATCAGCAAACATCCGTCAAGCAGCACACGATATCGTTATGTCTAAATCATTTGATAATGGTATGGTCTGTGCATCTGAACAAGCGGTTATCATTGATAAAGAAATTTATGATGAATTTGTAGCAGAGTTCAAATCATATCACACTTACTTTGTAAACAAAAAAGAAAAAGCACTTCTTGAAGAATTCTGCTTCGGCGTGAAAGCAAATAGCAAAAACTGTGCTGGTGCAAAATTGAACGCTGACATCGTTGGTAAACCAGCAACCTGGATTGCAGAACAAGCAGGATTTACAGTTCCAGAAGGAACAAACATTCTTGCTGCAGAATGTAAAGAAGTTGGCGAAAATGAGCCATTGACTCGTGAAAAATTATCACCAGTTATCGCAGTTTTGAAATCTGAAAGCCGTGAAGATGGTATTACTAAGGCTCGTCAAATGGTTGAATTTAACGGTCTTGGCCACTCAGCAGCTATCCACACAGCTGATGAAGAATTGACTAAAGAATTTGGTAAAGCTGTTAAAGCTATTCGTGTTATCTGTAACTCACCTTCTACTTTCGGTGGTATCGGGGACGTTTACAATGCCTTCTTGCCATCATTGACACTTGGATGTGGTTCTTACGGACGCAACTCAGTTGGGGATAACGTTAGTGCCATTAACCTCTTGAATATCAAAAAAGTCGGAAGACGGAGAAATAACATGCAATGGATGAAACTTCCTTCAAAAACATACTTTGAACGTGATTCAATTCAATACCTTCAAAAATGTCGTGACGTTGAACGTGTCATGATCGTTACTGACCATGCCATGGTAGAGCTTGGTTTCCTTGATCGTATCATCGAGCAACTTGATCTTCGTCGCAATAAGGTTGTTTACCAAATCTTTGCTGATGTAGAACCAGATCCAGATATCACAACTGTAAACCGTGGTACTGAGATTATGCGTGCCTTCAAACCAGATACAATCATTGCTCTTGGTGGTGGATCTCCAATGGATGCTGCTAAAGTAATGTGGCTCTTCTACGAACAACCAGAAGTGGACTTCCGTGACCTTGTTCAAAAATTCATGGATATCCGTAAACGTGCCTTCAAATTCCCATTACTTGGTAAGAAGACTAAATTCATCGCAATCCCAACAACATCTGGTACAGGATCTGAAGTAACACCATTTGCCGTTATCTCTGATAAAGCAAACAACCGCAAATACCCAATCGCTGACTACTCATTGACACCAACTGTGGCAATCGTAGACCCTGCCTTGGTATTGACAGTTCCTGGAGTTGTTGCTGCGGACACTGGTATGGACGTATTGACTCACGCGACTGAAGCTTACGTATCACAAATGGCTAGCGACTACACTGACGGACTTGCACTTCAAGCCATCAAGCTTGTATTCGAAAACCTTGAAAGCTCAGTTAAGAATGCAGACTTCCACTCACGCGAGAAAATGCATAACGCTTCAACAATCGCTGGTATGGCCTTTGCCAATGCCTTCCTAGGTATTTCTCACTCAATGGCTCATAAGATTGGTGCGCAATTCCACACAATTCACGGTCGTACAAATGCTATCTTGCTTCCATACGTCATCCGCTACAACGGTACACGTCCAGCTAAGACAGCAACATGGCCTAAGTACAACTACTACCGTGCAGATGAAAAATACCAAGATATCGCACGCATGCTTGGACTTCCAGCTTCTACTCCAGAAGAAGGTGTGGAGTCTTACGCAAAAGCTGTCTACGAACTTGGTGAGCGCGTAGGTATCCAAATGAACTTCAAAGCACAAGGTATCGACGAAAAAGAATGGAAAGAACATTCACGTGAATTAGCCTTCCTTGCTTACGAAGACCAATGTTCACCAGCTAACCCACGCCTTCCAATGGTTGACCATATGCAAGAAATCATCGAAGATTCTTACTATGGCTACAAAGAAAGACCAGGACGCCGTAAATAATTGTTATCAGCCTAGAGGCAGGAGTTATCCTGTCTCTTTTCTTGTGGAATTGGAAGATTGAAAATAATTTTTAGCTTTTCTATTTTCACTTTAAAAGGAAATCGGTAAATGACTAGGTAGATAAAGAAAGACAGCAGTATAGGCTTTCAAAGGAGAAAGAAAAATAAGTGGGGTATAGACAAAAAACAATGCCCGTACTTGCAATTAAACTTAAATAGTTATATAATAGGTTTGTTGAAAGGTGATTTGTAGTGATTCAAGTTACTCTTTTCACAATAAAAATTTCATGATTTTCATAAGGAGGAAATCACTAATGGTAGTTAAAGTTGGTATTAACGGTTTCGGACGTATCGGTCGTCTTGCTTTCCGTCGTATCCAAAACGTAGAAGGTGTTGAAGTTACACGCATCAACGACCTTACAGATCCAGTTATGCTTGCACACTTGTTGAAATACGACACAACTCAAGGTCGTTTCGACGGTACTGTTGAAGTTAAAGAAGGTGGATTCGAAGTTAACGGTAAATTCGTTAAAGTTTCTGCTGAACGTGATCCAGAACAAATCGACTGGGCTACTGACGGTGTAGAAATCGTTCTTGAAGCTACTGGTTTCTTTGCTAAGAAAGAAGCAGCTGAAAAACACCTTAAAGGTGGAGCTAAAAAAGTTGTTATCACTGCTCCTGGTGGAAACGACGTTAAAACAGTTGTATTCAACACTAACCACGACGTTCTTGACGGTACTGAAACAGTTATCTCAGGTGCTTCATGTACTACAAACTGCTTGGCTCCAATGGCTAAAGCTCTTCAAGACAACTTTGGTGTTGTTGAAGGATTGATGACTACTATCCACGCTTACACTGGTGACCAAATGATCCTTGACGGACCACACCGTGGTGGTGACCTTCGCCGTGCTCGCGCTGGTGCTGTAAACATCGTTCCTAACTCAACTGGTGCTGCAAAAGCTATCGGTCTTGTAATCCCAGAATTGAACGGTAAATTGGACGGAGCTGCTCAACGTGTTCCTGTTCCAGCAGGTTCTGTAACTGAGTTGGTAGCAGTTCTTGAAAAGAACGTTACTGTTGACGAAGTGAACGCAGCTATGAAAGCAGCTTCAAACGAATCATACGGATACACTGAAGATCCAATCGTATCTTCAGATATCCTAGGTATGTCTTACGGTTCATTGTTTGACGCAACTCAAACTAAAGTTCTTGACGTTGACGGTAAACAATTGGTTAAAGTTGTATCATGGTACGACAACGAAATGTCATACACTGCACAACTTGTTCGTACTCTTGAATACTTCGCAAAAATCGCTAAATAATTCATGAGTCGATAAAAAGCAAGGCCTCTTGGTCTTGCTTTTCTTATATGGAAAAATGGATGACGCAATCATCCATTCTTTTTTAATTCTTTTTCGAAAGTATCTGAGAGGATAGTGAAGCTTAATTTCTCTAATGTAAGCGGATGGGTAAAGGACAGTCGAAAGGCGTGGAGCATAAGCCGACTTGTTTTTGATTTACTATTATAGAGAGGGTCGCCTAAAATAGGGAAATTATGATGCGAAAGGTGCACACGAATTTGATGTGTTCGACCTGTCTTTAGCTTGCAACGAACCAAGGAAGTTTTATTTGGAAATTGCTTTAATCTGCTTACATGCGTTTCAGCATATTGCCCATTTTTTGTATCAACTACTCGTTTTCTGCGGTCATGGCGATCACGCCCGATTTTGTCTTTGAAAACAAGTTCTTTGCTGTTGATATATCCGTCGACCTGTGCCCAATATTCCCTAGAAATCTCTTTTTTCTCCAGTAAGCGATTGAGAATAGGCAGGATAAAAGGATTTTTGGCAAAGAGAACCAAGCCACTGGTTTCCATGTCTAGACGATGAACGACATAGCAGGTTTGGCCAACATAGGCACTGACATGGTTAAGAAGGGCGATTTCGTTTGGCTGATTACCATGCGTTTTCATCCCCTCTGGTTTGTTTACAATAACTAAGTGTTGATCTTGATAAACTTCCTGAACTAAGTCTGGGTTGCCCCAAGGAATTTCTTTTTCGGGATAATCTTCCTCGTCAAAAGTCAATTGGCAAACATCTCCAGGATTTACCGTCTCGTTCCAATGAACTTCTCGCTGATTAATCAAAATGTGTTTCTTGATTCTCAAAAAATGCCGGATTTTTCTAGGGATGAGGAGTTGTTCCTCAAGTAATTGCTTTACCGTCATTTGAGGTAGAGAGTCTGGTAATGTAAATGTGAATTTCATACAGATATTGTAACAAAAAAAGCCCTATTTGGATAGGAAATAGCTAAATTCTTGTCTTCCTATGATGAAGATGATAAAATAAACGCATGAAATTAGATAAATTATTCGAGAAATTTCTTTCTCTTTTTAAAAAAGAAACAAGTGAACTAGAGGACTCTGATTCTACTAGCTTGCGTCGTTCTCGCAGTGATCGAAAAAAATTAGCCCAAGTGGGTCCGATTCGAAAATTCTGGCGTCGTTATCATCTAACAAAGATTGTCCTTATACTAGGTTTGAGTGCAGGCTTGCTAGTTGGAACCTATTTGTTTGCTGTAGCTAAGTCAACCAATGTTAACGATTTGCAAAATGCCTTGAAAACTCGGACTATCATTTTTGACCGTGAAGAAAAGGAGGCTGGTGCCTTGTCTGGTCAAAAAGGAACTTATGTTGAATTGACTGATATCAGTAAAAATTTGCAGAATGCCGTTATTGCGACAGAAGACCGCTCTTTTTATAAAAATGACGGGATTAACTATGGTCGTTTCTTCTTGGCTATTGTCACTGCTGGTCGTTCAGGTGGTGGCTCTACTATTACCCAACAGCTGGCTAAAAATGCCTATCTGTCGCAGGATCAAACTGTTGAGAGAAAAGCGAAAGAATTTTTCTTGGCTTTAGAATTAACAAAAAAATATAGCAAAGATCAAATTCTAACCATGTACCTAAACAACGCTTATTTTGGAAATGGTGTGTGGGGGGTAGAAGATGCGAGTAAGAAATACTTTGGAGTATCTGCATCAGAAGTGAGTCTGGATCAAGCTGCTACTCTAGCAGGCATGCTCAAAGGGCCGGAGCTGTATAATCCCTTGAATTCTGTAGAAGATTCTACTAATCGTCGTGATACTGTCTTGCAAAATATGCTTGCAGCGGGTTACATTGATAAAAACCAAGAAACCGAAGCTGCAGGAGTTGATATGACTTCGCAATTGCATGATAAGTATGAAGGGAAAATTTCAGATTACCGTTACCCCTCTTATTTTGACGCGGTGGTTAATGAAGCTGTTTCTAAGTATAATCTAACTGAGGAAGAAATCGTAAATAATGGCTACCGCATTTATACAGAGTTGGATCAAAACTACCAAGCAAATATGCAGGTTGTCTATGAAAATACAGCGCTATTTCCGAGAGCAGAGGATGGAACATTTGCACAATCAGGAAGTGTGGCTCTTGAACCGAAAACAGGGGGAGTTCGTGGGGTTGTCGGTCAGGTTGCTGGCAATGATAAAACTGGATTCCGGAATTTCAACTATGCAACTCAATCAAAACGTAGCCCTGGTTCTACAATTAAGCCTTTAGTTGTTTATACGCCGGCAGTTGAAGCAGGTTGGGCTTTGAATAAGCAGTTGGATAACCATACCATGCAGTATGACAGCTATAAGGTTGATAACTATGCAGGGATCAAAACGAGTCGAGAAGTTCCTATGTATCAAGCCCTGGCAGAATCGCTTAATCTACCTGCTGTGGCCACTGTTAATGATTTGGGCGTTGATAAGGCTTTTGAGGCGGGCGAGAAATTCGGACTCAACATGGAAAAGGTCGATCGTGTTCTTGGTGTCGCCTTGGGAAGCGGTGTTGAAACCAACCCTCTTCAAATGGCTCAAGCGTATGCTGCCTTTGCAAATGAAGGTTTAATGCCGGAAGCTCATTTTATTAGTAGAATTGAAAATGCTAGTGGTCAGGTTATTGCGAGCCATAAAAATTCACAAAAACGGGTGATTGATAAGTCTGTAGCTGACAAGATGACCAGTATGATGTTGGGAACATTTACAAACGGAACAGGTATTAGTTCATCTCCTGCAGATTATGTCATGGCAGGAAAAACTGGTACAACTGAAGCTGTTTTTAATCCGGAATACACAAGTGACCAGTGGGTGATTGGTTATACTCCGGATGTAGTGATTAGTCACTGGCTTGGTTTCCCTACCACTGATGAGAGCCACTATCTAGCAGGATCTACTTCAAACGGTGCAGCCCATGTCTTTAGAAACATTGCAAATACCATTTTACCTTATACGCCAGGAAGTACCTTTACAGTTGAAAATGCTTATAAGCAAAATGGAATTGCACCAGCCAATACAAGAAATCAAGTACAGAGTAATGAAGAAAATCAGGCGGATAATAGCCTTTCTGATATTAGAAGTCGTGCACAAAATCTGGTAGATGAGGCTAGCCGTGCCATCTCGGATGCTAAAATTAAGGAAAAAGCTCAAACGATATGGGATTCGGTAGTCAATCTATTTCGTTAAGATGCTTGTCAAAGCCTGGCTTTCTTGTTATAATAGATAAGATGGAGGCGTTATGGCACTAAAAAAAGCAAGCCTAGCTTGTGCGGTTTGTGGTTCGAGAAACTATTCAATCAAGATCAGCGGAAACCCCAAGCCAACACGACTAGAAGTAAATAAATTTTGTAAACATTGTGGTAAGTACACTACACACAGAGAAACGAGATAGGAGAGAGCGATGCGTTTTATTGGAGATATTTTTAGACTTCTTAAAGACACAACATGGCCAACTCGCAAGGAAAGCTGGAGAGATTTTCGTTCTATCATGGAATACACTGCTTTCTTTGTTGTGATTATTTATATTTTTGACAAGTTGATTGTTTCAGGTTTGATTCGATTTATTAACATTTTTTAGAAGACCTGTGGAGTTATTCACGCTAGAAATCTTCTATTATGAAAGGAAGTATCATGGATAGTTTTGATAAAGGATGGTTTGTCTTACAAACCTATTCTGGTTATGAAAATAAGGTAAAAGAAAATCTATTGCAACGTGCACAAACCTACAATATGTTGGATAATATTTTACGTGTTGAAATTCCAACACAAACAGTGCAAGTTGAAAAAAATGGAAAGAGAAAAGAAGTAGAAGAGAATCGCTTTCCAGGTTATGTTCTTGTAGAAATGGTGATGACAGATGAAGCTTGGTTTGTTGTTCGAAACACACCAAACGTTACAGGATTCGTCGGATCTCACGGAAATAGATCAAAACCAACTCCATTATTGGAACAAGAAATTCGTGATATCTTGGTTTCTATGGGACAAACTGTACAAGAGTTTGATATCGATGTTGAAGTTGGTCAAACTGTACGTATTATTGATGGTGCTTTTGCAGACTACACTGGTAAGATTACAGAAATTGATAATAACAAAGTGAAAATGATTATCTCTATGTTTGGTAATGACACAGTTGCAGAAGTAAACCTAAACCAAATCGCAGAATTATAACCCAAAGAGAGGCAAGACCTCTCTTTTTTGTGCAGTTGAGGAGCTAAAGGGTGCAGAATGGATGAAATGTGCCAAAAGTGTTTCTGAATCTGATAGACTGTACACAGAAAGGGGAAGATTATGCTTAAAGAATTGTATGAAGAAGTCAAGGGAATTGTATATAAGTGTAGAAATGAATATTACCTCCATTTATGGGAATTATCAGATTGGGACCAAGAGGGAATGATCTGCTTACATGAATTGATTAGTAGAGAAGAAGGACTTGTGGAAGATATACCACGCTTACGTAAATATTTCAAAACTAAGTTCCGAAATCGGATTCTAGACTATATCCGTAAGCAAGAAAGTCAAAAACGAAGATATGATAAAGAACCCTATGAAGAAGTGGGTGAGATAAGTCATCGTATAAGTGAGGGAGGTCTGTGGCTAGATGATTATTATCTCTTTCATGAAACCCTAAGAGATTATAGAAGCAAACAAAATAAAGAAAAACAAGAAGAGTTAGAACGCGTCTTAAGCAATGAACGCTTCCGAGGTCGTCAAAGAGTATTAAGAGACTTACGTATTGTGTTTAAAGAGTTTGACATCCGTACCCACTAGGAAGTCATTCAAAAAAAGTTAAAAAAGTTTTAAAAAAGTAGTTGACAAAGTTTAAAAAGTGGGTATAATAGTAAGAGTTGAAAATAACAACTCTGGTCCGTTGGTCAAGGGGTTAAGACACCGCCTTTTCACGGCGGTAACACGGGTTCGAATCCCGTACGGACTATAGTA
>NZ_JALDUC010000013.1:0-45362 GCF_023109235.1 Streptococcus mitis | reverse complement strand
TGGGACTTTTTTTCTACACAAAAATAGGCTCCATAATATTTATAGGAGATTTACCCACTACAAATATTATAGAGCCTAGATAAACTGGTCAGGACCGTACTCCTGACCTTTTTCTTTTGCAAAATGACAAAAATAATAAACTTTTTGACAAATATACTTGTCAAAAAAGAAAAAGATGTGTTACAATGTAAGCAAGTTAAGAAATAAAGAAATAGGAGGGAGCCACATGTGGGTATGGATTTTTTTTCCTTTTCTCGTCTTGATTTATACGAGTCAATCTAAAAAAATCAAGCGGTTAGAGAAGAGGTTAAAGGTAATCGAAAGAAAAGAGAAAGGAAATATAGATATGTCAAGATTATTGCAAGAATTAATTGGGAAAAATCCAACAATCGTTGGACAAGTGTTTGGAACATCTTTATGGGAAGTTGTGGATGTTGATGAGGAATGGGTCAAACTACGTAGTGTTGATAAAGAGGGGAAAGAAAAATTCAAGTTGCAACGTATTGAGGATATCCAAACCGTTGAATTTGACGGAGAGTAGGTGTGTAACATGCAACTAAAAAATCGTCTAAAAGAGCTGCGGGCTCGCGATGGTCTCAATCAAACCGAACTAGCTAAGCTAGCAGGGGTTTCAAGGCAGACCATTAGCCTACTAGAACGGGATGAGTACACCCCGTCCATTATCATTGCCCTGAGAATATCTCAAATTTTCAACGAAACAGTCGAATCGGTATTTCGCTTGGAGGAGGACGAGTGATGAACAAGTATAAAGTAATCTATTATGTAGTTGCCATAGCTCTATTAGTCAGCCTGTGTCTACTAATTGGAACAAATCTAGGATGGTTTGATCTCTATTACAGCGACCAATTTATTTGGGCCTACTTTGTCCTCATCCCAGTAATTGAATGGATTGAAAAGAAATCCAAAAATCTAGCAAGTGAAAAAGGAGAATGAATATGAAAAAGAAAGGTGGATTGTTATTTTTGATGTCTATTGTCTTGGGAGGTTTCTTGGGCATGTTTGTAGGGATGTTTAAGGCACGTGCCGAATCCAACGGAATTATTTTAGATGTAAAACCCTTGATACCATGGCTATCAGCTATCAGCTTACTACTAGCCGTCATTATTCTTTTTTTGACTTTCAATTTCCTAAAGAAAAGCAGAAAATTTCATTCCTTGTATCAAGAGGAAATGGATGATGATCTGAATGAAACCTATTATGTGCAGATGTATCGGAATCTCGAGTTTGGAACTATTGCTTTTAATAGTGCAAGCGTAGCGATTTTATTGGCTCTCTTCATTTCAGGAAGTGAAGTAATTGTACTCGATATAAGCCATATAACCTTATCCCTTTCCTTTTTGGGGTTAGTGTTAGTTTTAAATGCTCAAAAATATCTTTTTAAGACCATTGCTATTGTTCGTCAGTTTGATTTGGCATTTTTCTCTACACCAAAGGATGTCATGGACTTTATCAATTCTTACGATGAAGGGGAGCGCCAGGCTAATTTGGAACAGAGTTTTCGGATTTTATTCCAATTACATCAGTATGTCTTGCCAACCTTGTACTTTCTGATTGCTCTCTTTTCCTTACTGACAGGAGAGATTCAGCTACTAGCTTTCGTACTTGTCGGAGCCATCCATGTTTATATCAATGTGATGCAGTTACCTATGGTAAAACGCTATTTCAAATAAAGGAGTTTCTATGATTCGTGTTGAAAATGTAAGCAAAAGTTTTGGGAGCAAAAAAGCTCTTCATCAGATTTCTTTTGAGATTAAGGAGGGTGAAATCTTTGGTTTTCTTGGCCCTTCTGGCTCAGGTAAAACAACCATGATCAATGTCTTAACAGGACAGTTGGCTGCAGATCAAGGTAAAACAGTTTTGTTAGGCAAGAATTCTCAAGATTTAACCTCAAATGATTTGGAACAAATTGGTATTGTTAGTGATGGCAGTGGTTTTTATGAAAAGATGAGTCTTTATAAAAATCTTCTCATCTATGCTAAGTTATATGGCCTCAAGGCAGATAGAGTAGTTCAGGTGCTTCAACAGGTTGGATTGGCAGATGCTAAAGATATTATTGCAGAAAAGTTATCTACTGGAATGAAACAACGAATGTTCTTGGCTCGTGCCCTTCTGAATGCTCCTAAGATTCTCTTTCTAGATGAGCCAACCAGTGGCTTAGACCCTACAACATCTAAGATGATTCATACCCTACTTCAAGAATTAAAGCAGGCGGGGACAACTATCTTTCTGACCACGCATGATATGAATGAAGCAACTCTGCTTTGTGATCGCTTATCTCTTTTGAATAAGGGTAACCTAATAGAGTATGGAAGTCCGCAAGATATCATCCAGAAGTACCATGTGGATAAGAAAGTACGTGTGGTTTATAACGACGGACGAGAACAGATAGTTCCATTTGATGAATTACCACATTTAGACACGACAGATTTGATGGTGGTTCACTCTTGTGAGCCAACTTTAGAAGAAATCTTTATCAGATTGACAGGAGAAAAGTTAGATGTTTAGAAAATTAAATGCCCTACTATGGTTAAGATTACAAGTTCTTATCAGCAATTCAACTTTGTTGGCGACTCTATTGTTGCCTTTTGGACTGGCTGTTCTATATAATGAGTTCTTAAACAAGAGTGGAGAATTGAGTACGTATTTCCTTTCTATGAGTTTGACGATGGTCTTGAGCATGGGAAGTGGTTATATGGTATCGATTATGATGGCAGAAGATAAGGAAAAACGAAATCTTAAATCACTCATCCTAAGTGGTGTGACAGCAACAGAATATACTTTCAGTATGCTTGTTCTCCCTATTCTGATAATGTTACTTGCTATGATTGTACTTCCCATCTATCTTAAAGTAGATCTATCTGGTTATTTATTTGCCTACGTTATCTATTTGCTCCTAGCAACGATTAGTATTATTTTTATCAACATTCTAATCGGTGCGGTGTCAGATACTCAATCTAAAGCGCAAGTTTATAGTATCTTCCCTATGTTAATTGTCTCTGTTTTACCTATAATTGCTCTTCAAAATGATACGGTTCAGAAAGTATTGGATTACTCTTTTATTGGTCCAATTGTAAATCTTTTAAATAAAAAAGGTGGAGAAATATCTTTTTCTAACATCGGCATGTTACTTGCCTGGGTACTTGTGTTAGGAATAGCAAACCTCTTTGTATTGAAAAACAGTTATAAAGCAAGATAGGAGACTTTTATGAAATTACTTAAAAATTTTGGCTGGTTTCTTCTAGCCCTTCTATCCTTTTTCTTTATCTATAGCTTCATTCAGGGGCTCGCGACTGCTTCGCTTGCCTTAGGCGCTTCCCCCTATGCTGTTACCTTGCTCTATGTGGCCTTGGCTGGAGTATACGTGTACGGCATTTACAAATGGTATCAGAAAGCTCCTGTTCATATTGAGAAGAGTGACTTCAACCGATTTATTTGGCTTCCTGCCTTGGTTTGGTTCTTAGCTCTTGTCGTTCAATTCTTCCTGCCCGATGATCCTTCAGTAAATCAGCAAATAGCGACAGACTTGACCTTGTCTCAACCACTCTTCTCCTTCTTTGCTGTCGTTATTTTTGCTCCTTTGACAGAAGAACTTATCTTTAGAGGGATGTTGGCACGCTATCTCTTTCCTAAGCAGGACAAGAGCAAACAGGTTCTGTTTCTTCTGGTATCTAGTGTTTTGTTTGCCTTGATTCATTTCCCAGGTGATGTTCAACAATTTTTAGTTTATGCTAGTCTTGGTTTTAGCTTGGGCTTGGCCTATATTAGTAGAAAAGGTCTGGTCTACAGTATTTCTCTCCACGCTTTGAATAATTTAGTCAGCTTTTTGATGATTCTCATGCTATAATAGAGTCAGGAGGTCACATGAAACGAGTAATTTTATTAGCAGTGATTCAAGCAGTCGTTCTATTTTTCATCATTGGAGCGCTAGCTTATGCCTTTAAGGGCGATTTCTTCTATAACTATCTAGCAGTTGTCTTTGCCCCTATTGCAGGTGTCTTGCGCTTTGGGACAGCTTATACAACGGAAATTGTCTTGCCTCGAAAGGCAGCCGAAATTGCTGAAAAGCGTAAAGCAGGCAAAAATTCAAAATAAAAGAGTCCGGTGAACTTCATCGGACTCTTTTATTGGCGCTAATTTTTAGGACCTTCACTTGATTTTTGAAACCTAGCAAACTTTTCTGCTGATTTTCATGAAGAGCCTGCGCTTTTATGGTAAAATAGTAACAGAATAAAAGAGGAGAGAAACAATGAAACGTAGTATGTATGCTGGTCGTGTTCGTGAGGAACACATCGGACAAGAAATGACCTTGAAAGGATGGGTTGGTCGTCGTCGTGACCTGGGTGGTTTGATCTTTATCGACCTTCGTGACCGTGAAGGAATCATGCAGTTGGTTATCAACCCTGAAAAAGTATCTGCAGAGGTTATGGCAACAGCTGAAAGCCTTCGTAGCGAATTTGTTATCGAGGTGACTGGACAGGTCGCTGCGCGTGAGCAAGCCAATGATAAGTTGCCAACTGGTGCAGTTGAGTTAAACGTGACAGCTCTGACAGTGCTTAATACAGCTAAGACAACCCCATTTGAGATTAAGGATGGGATTGAGGCCAATGACGATACACGTTTACGTTACCGTTACCTTGACCTTCGTCGTCCAGAAATGTTGGAAAATCTTAAACTTCGTGCTAAGGTGACCCACTCTATCCGCAACTACTTGGATGAGTTGGAGTTTATCGACGTGGAGACACCATTCCTTTCTAAGTCAACGCCTGAAGGGGCGCGTGACTACTTGGTGCCATCTCGTGTTAATAAAGGGCATTTCTATGCTCTTCCTCAAAGTCCACAAATCACGAAACAACTCTTGATGAATGCTGGTTTTGACCGCTACTACCAAATCGTTAAATGTTTCCGTGACGAGGACTTGCGTGGTGACCGCCAGCCTGAGTTCACTCAGGTCGACTTGGAAACGTCTTTCCTTACTGAGCAAGAAATCCAAGATATCACAGAAGGTTTGATTGCGCGCGTCATGAAGGAAACAAAAGGCATTGAAGTCACTCTGCCTTTCCCTCGTATGAAATATGATGACGCTATGGCTCTTTACGGTTCTGACAAGCCAGATACCCGTTTTGACATGTTACTTCAGGACTTGACAGAAGTGGTCAAAGGTGTAGACTTTAAAGTCTTTTCAGAAGCACCTGCTGTAAAAGCAATTGTGGTCAAAGGAGCTGCGGACAACTATTCACGTAAAGACATCGACAAGATGACGGAAGTAGCCAAACAATATGGTGCCAAAGGTCTTGCTTGGGTCAAGGTAGTTGATGGAGAATTAAACGGACCAGTTGCTAAGTTCTTGACTGGCATCCAAGCAGAATTGACAACAGCGCTTGCTCTTGAAGATAAGGACCTCGTTCTCTTTGTGGCGGATACGCTTGAGGTAGCCAATGCAACACTCGGTGCCCTTCGTGGACGTATTGCCAAAGAGCTTGGCTTGATTAATAACGATAAATTCAACTTCCTTTGGGTGGTTGACTGGCCAATGTTTGAATGGTCTGAAGAAGAAGGTCGTTACATGAGCGCCCACCATCCGTTCACCCTTCCACAGGAAGAGACGGCTCACGAATTAGAAGGTGATTTGGCTAAGGTTCGTGCCATTGCTTACGATATCGTCTTGAACGGTTATGAGCTTGGTGGTGGTAGCCTTCGTATCAATCAAAAAGACCTTCAAGAACGCATGTTCAAGGCTCTTGGTTTCTCAGCTGAAGAAGCAAATGACCAGTTTGGCTTCCTTCTTGAAGCCATGGACTATGGTTTCCCACCACATGGTGGTTTGGCTATCGGGCTTGACCGATTTGTTATGTTGCTTGCTGGAGAAGAAAATATCCGTGAAGTCATTGCCTTTCCTAAGAACAACAAGGCAAGTGACCCAATGACACAAGCTCCTTCAACAGTAGCTCTCAAACAACTAGAGGAACTCAGCTTACAAATAGAAGAAGATGAAACAAGCAAAACGAATTAAGCGGTGGCGCTATTATCTGCGCCGCTTTGCTCATCAGATAAAAATTTTACGTGTCTTACAAAGCATCTCTCGGGAAAAGTATGATGAGAAGATTTCGGCTTCTCTGGTCTATGGTTTTTTATCAGCAGTGGCGGTTAATTTCTTTTTCCAACCGGGGCATGTGTATTCGAGTGGTGCGACAGGTCTGGCACAGATTATCTCTGCCTTGAGTAATCACTGGTTTGGTTTTCATATTCCGATTTCGCTAACCTTCTACGCTATTAATTTTCCTTTGATGATCTTGGCTTGGTATCAGATTGGCCATAAGTTCACCGTCTTTACCTTTATCACGGTATCCATGAGTTCCTTCTTTATCCAGTTTGTCCCTGTGGCGACCTTGACGGAGGATCCCATTATCAATGCCCTTTTTGGGGGTGTTGTCATGGGCTTGGGGATTGGTTTTGCTCTTCGCAACAATATCTCCAGTGGAGGTACAGATATTGTCAGCCTGACCATCCGCAAGAAAACGGGTAAGAATGTTGGTAGTATTTCTTTCTTGGTAAATGGGACTATCATGCTGATAGCTGGTTTGACCTTTGGTTGGAAATACGCTCTCTACTCAATGATTACCATCTTTGTCTCTAGCCGTGTGACAGACGCAGTTTTTACCAAGCAAAAACGTATGCAGGCCATGATTGTGACCAATCATCCAGAGAAGGTAATTGAAAAAATCCATAAAAAATTGCACCGTGGAGCAACCATGATCCACGATGCAGAAGGAACCTATAATCACGAAAGAAAGGCAGTTTTAATCACTGTCATTACACGTGCAGAGTTTAATGAATTTAAACAGATTATGAAACAGGTGGATCCAGGTGCCTTTGTCTCTGTATCTGAGAATGTTCATATTCTGGGACGATTCGTTGAAACAGATAATTAGTAACTAAAAAAACCAGCTCGAGCTGGTTTTTATTTTTCGATAATTTTGTGGGCAATTAACTGGCGATAACAAATTTGTTTATTGCTTTTAGCATCGCTGATAATCTGGAGGATAGTTTCAAGAGAAACACGACCAAGTTCTAGGCTATTGATATCAACATAGGCCGCCAAGTTGAGCTTGGGATTGACCGAGTCAAAGCTGAGAACAGGGACATCCAGTTGGTGCTTAGCAATATAGTCACAGACCCCTTCGGCTAGGAGGCTATCAATTGTAATGATAGCATCAATCTGTGGGTCATGCTGAAAGAGGAGTTGGCTAAACTGATACCCTTTTTCTTCTAAGAACTCCGTTGCAAAATAGGTCAAATTTCCATCAATAGGCAGTTGGTATTGTTTGAGTGCTGACTCATAGCCTGTTAAACGGTCTTGCGTTACGAAGAGTCGTTTAGTCCCTCCAATGAAGGCAATTCGTTTGCAGCCTTTTTTGATGAAATATTCGGTTGCATCAAAACCAGCTTGGACATTGTCGTTGTCAACAAGAGGGATAAAGGGTGAAATGGATTTTCCTAGGATGAGGAAGGGAAACTGCTCATCAGCGACCAGTTTGACCAAGGGATCTTCCTCTTCGGCATAAAGGAAGATTAAACCATCCACACGTTTGCCGTAAACCATCTGTGAGATCGCTTTAAGGCGCTCTTTTTCATCTTTACCTGTTGCAATCTGAATTGCATAGTGGTTTTCAGATGCGACTTGGGCGATACCACGGAGGACAGATGGGAAGAAAGGATTTTGATAGAAGGCGTCTGAGTCGTCAGGAAGGACCAAGCCGATAACTTGGGTATAACTGCTTACCAAACTACGAGCGTTGAGGTTGGGGTGGTAATTGAGCTCCTTCATAGCCTTGCGAACGCGTTTTTTTGTTTCGTCACTAATGGTTGATTTATTTTGAATAACACGGGTTACGGTTGAAGGCGAAACACCAGCAGCCTTGGCCACGTCTTTAATCGTAACGGGCATAAAAATCTCCTATTTATGGTAATCTGGATCACGGAAATGCGTTTTATAAAAGATAGTGACCAGATACAGAACAAAAAGAATGTTTTGTACAGTAATGAGAGTTGTCATATTTTGGCCAAATAGTCCCAAAATAAGCGTAATCAGAGTTGGTAATCCTAAACAGTTCAAGATAAAATGGTAGCACTCTTTAAAGGTTCTAAATGAAAAGAGGCGTGATTTCTTAGTGATATAAAGGAGAAGACTCGCTCCTAGAGAGACAATGAAGAAATTCAAACCAAAGAGGAAGCTTGCACCGAGAACTAGGAAGAGACTGATATAGACACGATTTTGCTGGTACCAGTCTTTAGAAATGGCTTGGGTCAAGCTGTCTTTACTTTTGAAACTCTCAGTCTCAATCGCTCGGTAAGAGATACGGGTCAGCTCTTTACTTTCCTTGCTGATGACGAGCTCATTCGTATCGAAATGCAGTTGCAAGTCCTTAGGTAATTCCTTGCTTTGACTTGGACCGATCACAATAGAAGGCTCTTGACTAGCTGTTCCAGTATAAGTTAATTTGCCATCAACAATTGTAGCGTGTTCAGAGAGATCCTGTACAACCTTATCTGTCAATGGTTCATAGACATTATCGATAAAGGTTTCTAGCGGATAAGTCTCCTGCGAGCTGTTTTGGATGGCAATAGGTACCATAGATAAGCTGATAAGGAAGATACTGGTAAAGAGAAGCTGGAACCAGTTGAGTCCGAAACGTTTGGACAGGGGCTTACGAAATCCCCAAATACTTGAAAAATAGGAAAATGGATATGGAAGCATAGGTATCTTTCTAAAAGGTGTTTTCTATATGAGTATTATTATATAGAGAAATGTGCTTTATTTCAAGTCTAGGAGAAAAATTGCTTGTTGTAAGGATATTACTTACAGTAACAATCGCTAATACTCAATGAAAATCAAAGAGCAAACTAGGAATCTAGCCGCAGGTTGCTCAAAACACTGTTTTGAGGTTGTGGTTAGAACTGACGAAGTCAGTAACCGTACTACGGCAAGGTGAAGCTGACGTGGTTTGAAGAGATTCTCGAAG
Organism: Streptococcus mitis; assembly: GCF_023109235.1. Taxonomy (GTDB): domain Bacteria; phylum Bacillota; class Bacilli; order Lactobacillales; family Streptococcaceae; genus Streptococcus; species Streptococcus mitis_DA. The sequence goes on along the minus strand of NZ_JALDUC010000013.1, from coordinate 36,321 downwards.
AGTATAAAATGAAAAAGGGTGGCGGGGATAAATTATCCCTTGTCGCCACCACTTGTAAGTCCTGAAACAAAGTTCTTTTGTAGGAAGAAGAAGAGAATACAGATTGGAAGGGCAATGAGGATAGCACCTGCTGAGAAGTAGGCAATCTTCAAGTTTTTCACATTGCTAACGAAGGTTTGGAGACCTACGGCAACAGTAAAGTATTCTTTCTCACGAAGCAAGAAACTAGAAAGGATATAGTCTCCAAAAGGTCCCATGAAGGCCCAGAGAGCTTGTACGGCAACCATTGGGCGAACAAGTGGAAGAACAATTTGCCAGAAGCGGCGGAAGTGTCCTGCACCGTCTAGTTTTGCAGATTCGTCTAGAGACATTGGCACTGTATCGAAGTAGCCTTTCATGAGCCAAGCATTCATCGGGATACCACCACCAACGTAGAGGAAGATGAGGAACCAGCTGTGGTTAAGGGCGTTCAACATAAGTGCCATAACGAAGAAGGCTGTCAAAGCGGCCATGGTTGGCACCATTTGGATAATCAAGAAGAAGACCAAACTTTGTTTACGAGCCAAGAAGTTGTAACGGCTGTAGGCATAACCAGCAAGTACGATGATGCTTGTTTGAACCGCCATGGTAATCAAGGCGATGATCAAGGTATTGAGATACCAAGTACCATATAGAGTTTCAGTAAAGAGTCCTTTAAAGTTATCAAAATTGAAGTCGATGTTAGTATCTAGTTTAAAGGCTGCGACGTTACCTGCTTTAAAGGCTGACATGATAGTAATCAACAGTGGATAGATAATCACGATCGATAGGCCAATTAAGTAGAGGTAAGTAAGGGTTTGAGTCAGTCTACGTTTGAGTTTAATTGAGTTATTCATCTTAGACGTCCTCCATATCAAATGCGTGTAGTTTCTTGAATGCGATCATAGAGATTGAGATGACAATGATAGAGATAATCAAGGTAACAGCTGCCGCCATTGAGTATTGAGGAGATGTACCTGTTGTCAAACGGTAGATCCATGAGATCAAGATATCGGTTGAACCAGCTCCACCTCCGACACTACCAGGTCCTCCACCATTGAAGAGGTACATGATAGAGAAGTTGTTAAAGTTGAAGGTGTATTGACTAATCAAAGTAGGTGCCGCAACAGCCAAGATCATTGGGAAAGTGATGTTGCGGAATTTTTGCCAAGCATTGGCACCGTCAATATAAGCTGCTTCGTAAAGGTCGTTAGGAATAGATTGTAAGATACCCAAGGTCAAAACGTAGATGTATGGGAATCCAAGCCAACCCTGCATCATAATCAAGGCAATCTTAGTCCAAGTTGGGTCTGTTTTCCAAGGAATAAGAGCACCATCAAGGAAAGGAAGGAATTTAGCTAAGATTGGCAATACTTGAGTGTTGATGGCTCCGACACTATCGTTAAACATATTTGAGAATGTCAAGATAGTGATGAAGGCTGGAACAGCCCAAGGAAGAAGGAAAATAACACCAAAGATACGTTTTCCTTTGATAAATGGTTGGTTAGCAATGATAGCTGTGAAGATACCGATGACGATCTGTAAAGTTGAGGCAGCCAAAGCCCAGATGATAGTCCAAGAAAGAACGGCACCAAAGGCAGAACGGAAGGTACTCAAACTCCAGATGTTCGTAAAGTTGGTCAAACCAACCCAGTCCAACAATTTGTTTGGTGGCAAGTGTTGGAAGTCGTAGTTGGTAAAGGCGATCATCAAGGTTACGATAACTGGGAAGATGATCGCAAAAGTCATGGCAACATAAGATGGAATGATCAAGAGGTAAGGGAAGCCATTTTCATAGATTCCTTTGACCATTTCTTTAAAGGTAAGTGCTACTGGTATGCCATTGTTAATGTGTTTGGCAGTTGTATGTGCATCTTTGATATTTGCGAAATAAAAGAGTACATAAACAACTACAAAGATTAAATGGAAGGCACCACGAATCAGCATAAAGAGGGAATTGTCACGACCTGGTTTGTCACCAAGAGTGATGAGATTACTCAATTCAGGGGCTGCAAGTGCTAGGAAGTAGAGGAGAAATACAAGGGTTACACCAAGGAAGATAAAACCTTTTGCTTTTTGTTTATTGTAAATCTGTCCTAACCCAGGAATGATAGACAGCAGGGCTGCTTTACTAGGTTGTTGCTTTTCCATAATAACTCCTTTCATAGGATACTAGTTTCTAGTTAAAACCTAAACTATATATGTTTTCTATTGATAAATTCAAAGGGGGATTTGAATTCCACCCCCCTTGAACAAATTTTTTATTCACCAAATTTTTGTTTGATTGTTTCTTTGATCAATGTTACAGCGTCGTTAGCAGCTGTTTTCGCATCTTTCTTACCACTTACAGCATCAAAGAGCATATTTTTCGCTGGATCCCAAACTGCAGACATTTGAGAGATGTTTGGCATTGGTTGAGCGTTCTTGAACTGTTTGATAACAGCTGTTGTCAACTCATCGTTTTTACCTTCAGCGTATGAACGAGCCTCAGTGTTAGCTGGGATTTCGTTAGTCTTATCGTATAATACTTTTTGTTGTTCAGTTGAAACAAGGAAGTCTACAAATTTTTGAGAAGCTTCAAGGTTCTTAGTGGCTTGAGGGATGACCCAAGCTTTACCACCACCAAATGCAGCATATTCTTTTCCGTTTGGAAGAGTTGGGATAGTCGCAACACCGTAGTTTACTTTAGCATCTTTGAAGGCTTGGGCTTTCCAAGGTCCGTCGATGATAGCAGCTGTTTTACCTTCTTGGAAATGAGTTTGGATTAGGTTTCCAGCTCCTTCAGTATCTTGCATACCTTTAGGCCATTTTTCATACCAAGATTTAGCGTATTCTATACCTTTGATAGCGCCGTCGTTGGCAAGACCGATATCTTTAGCGTCCTTACCGTTTTGACCGAATACGTAAGCGCCGTTACCAGCAAGAAGTCCGTATGCATAGTAGAAGTTTGTCCAGTCAGCTAGGAAAGCAGAAGTTTTTCCATCTTCACCAGCGAAGGCATATTTGCTATCTTTAGCAAGGTTTTCTAAGTCAGCAAAAGTTTTTGGAGCTTCTTTTATCAAGTCTTTGTTGTAGTACATAACAAGTGACTCGATAACGGCAGGAGCACCGTAAACTTTACCATTAGCAGCTGTTACAAGAGATTTAGTTGTGTCGTCTGTTTTAGCACCATCGCTCAATTTCACTTCTGAAAGTTGGCCGTCAGAACCAAGGCTACCTACACGGTCGTATGGAGCCATCATAACATCAGGGACATTACCAGATTGGTTGTCAAGAGAAAGTTTATCAAGACCTCCTAGAGCATCACCAGTTTTAAGAGTGACTTTTACTCCAGTTTCTTTTTCATAAGCTTTAGCAACCTCTTCAATATAGCTCTTATATCCCTCGTCTACATATACAGTGAGTTCTTTCGCTTCAGATGAACCAGAATCAGCAGGCTTATCAGCAGTTTTGCTTCCGCAAGCTACCAAAAGCAAGCTAGCAAGTGTAACAGTTCCAAGCACAGCAGCGCTCTTCATGAATTTAGATGACATAGTGTATTCCTCCTAAAGAATAACAAATTTTATAATGAGGAAACGCAAACGTTTTCCTTTATGGGACTAGTATAACACAATCGGAAAGCGGTTGCAAGTGTTTTTTGTAAAAATTTTTTAAAAAATTGTGAAAAAAAGTAAACGCTTCATCGTCATATAATAGTAGAAAATCCCAAAAATCGGTTTTGTTTTAAATTTAAAAAAAGTTGAGAAAACGATTGCCTAATTTACAAATGGAAACCAGAGAGGATTCTCGCTTTATTTTTGCTTAATGAGATAAGTGAAACCCTTATTCCTATTTTGTTTGTTGCCTGAAAGAATATATATACGAGTAAGAAGAAAAAATTTTTAAAAAATAATCAAAAAAGTTACTTAAAACCGCTTGCATTTATCGAGAAAATGAGCTATACTAGTAATAGCGCAAACGTTTGCGCTCATAAAAATGTAATATCTAACTATAAACACATGAGGTGCTTATTATGAAAAAACGTCAAAGTGGTGTGTTGATGCACATTTCTTCTCTTCCAGGGGCATACGGAATCGGATCATTTGGTAAAAGTGCTTACGACTTCGTTGATTTCTTGGTTCGCACAAAACAACGTTACTGGCAAATCCTTCCACTAGGAACAACTAGTTACGGAGATTCTCCTTACCAATCTTTCTCAGCCTTCGCAGGGAACACTCATTTTATCGATTTAGATATCTTGGTGGAACAAGGCTTGTTGCAAGCAAGTGACCTTGAAGGGGTTGACTTTGGTAGTGATGCGTCTGAAGTTGATTATGCGAAAATCTACTATGCACGTCGTCCTCTTTTAGAAAAAGCGGTAAAACGTTTCTTGGAAGTAGGAGATGTTAAAGATTTTGAGAAATTTGCTCAAGACAACCAATCATGGCTTGAACTCTTTGCAGAGTATATGGCTATCAAAGAGCATTTTGATAATCTTGCTTGGACTGAATGGCCAGATGCAGATGCTCGTGCTCGTAAAGCTTCAGCACTTGAAAGCTACCGTGAGCAATTGGCAGACAAGTTGGTTTACCACCGTGTGACTCAATACTTCTTCTTCCAACAATGGTTGAAATTGAAAGCTTACGCTAACGACAACCACATCGAAATCGTTGGGGACATGCCAATCTACGTAGCGGAAGATTCAAGCGATATGTGGGCAAATCCACATCTCTTTAAGACAGATGTTAACGGTAAGGCGACTTGCATCGCAGGATGCCCACCAGATGAATTTTCTGCAACTGGTCAGCTTTGGGGTAACCCAATCTATGATTGGGAAGCAATGGACAAAGATGGTTACAAATGGTGGATTGAACGCTTGCGTGAAAGCTTTAAAATCTACGACATCGTTCGTATCGACCACTTCCGTGGTTTCGAATCTTACTGGGAAATCCCTGCTGGTTCCGATACAGCAGCACCTGGTGAGTGGGTGAAAGGTCCTGGCTACAAGCTTTTTGCAGCCGTTAAGGAAGAACTTGGTGAGTTAAACATCATCGCAGAAGACCTTGGTTTCATGACAGACGAAGTTATCGAATTGCGTGAACGTACTGGCTTCCCAGGAATGAAGATTCTTCAATTTGCATTCAACCCAGAAGACGAAAGCATCGATAGCCCACACTTGGCACCTGCTAACTCAGTTATGTACACAGGAACACACGATAACAATACGGTCCTTGGTTGGTACCGTAACGAGATCGATGATGCGACTCGTGAATATATGGCTCGCTACACTAACCGTAAAGAATACGAAACAGTGCCACATGCTATGCTTCGTACAGTCTTTTCATCAGTTAGCTTCATGGCAATTGCAACTATGCAAGATTTGCTAGAATTGGATGAGACAGCTCGTATGAACTTCCCATCTACTCTTGGTGGAAACTGGTCTTGGCGTATGACTGAAGATCAATTGACACCAGCTGTCGAGGAAGGTTTGCTTGACTTGACAACAATCTATCGCCGAATCAATGAAAATTTGGTAGAATTAAAGAAATAATACAATATCAGGAGACACCTTAAACATGTTATCACTAAAAGAATTTGTACAAAATCGTTACAATAAAACCATTGCAGAATGTAGCAATGAAGAGCTTTACCTTGCTCTTCTTAACTACAGCAAGCTTGCAAGCAGCCAAAAACCAGTCAACACTGGTAAAAAGAAAGTTTACTACATCTCAGCTGAGTTCTTGATTGGTAAACTATTGTCAAACAACTTGATTAACCTTGGTCTTTACGACGATGTTAAAAAAGAACTTGCTGCTGCAGGTAAAGACTTGATCGAAGTTGAAGAAGTTGAATTGGAACCATCTCTTGGTAATGGTGGTTTGGGACGTTTGGCTGCCTGCTTTATCGACTCAATTGCGACTCTTGGTTTGAATGGTGACGGTGTTGGTCTTAACTACCACTTTGGTCTTTTCCAACAAGTTCTTAAAAACAACCAACAAGAAACAATTCCAAATGCATGGTTGACAGAGCAAAACTGGTTGGTTCGCTCAAGCCGTAGCTACCAAGTACCATTTGCAGACTTTACTTTGACATCAACTCTTTACGATATTGATGTTACTGGTTATGAAACAGCAACTAAAAACCGCTTGCGTTTGTTTGACTTGGATTCAGTTGATTCTTCTATCATTAAAGATGGTATCAACTTTGACAAGACAGATATCGCTCGCAACTTGACTCTTTTCCTTTACCCAGATGATAGTGACCGTCAAGGTGAATTGCTCCGTATCTTCCAACAATACTTCATGGTTTCAAACGGTGCGCAATTGATCATCGAAGAAGCAATCGAAAAAGGAAGCAACTTGCATGACCTTGCTGACTACGCAGTTGTCCAAATCAACGATACTCACCCATCAATGGTTATCCCTGAATTGATCCGTCTTTTGACTGCTCGTGGTATCGAACTTGACGAAGCAATCTCAATTGTTCGTAGCATGACTGCCTACACTAACCACACAATCCTTGCTGAAGCCCTTGAAAAATGGCCTCTTGAATTCTTGCAAGAAGTGGTTCCTCACTTGGTACCAATCATCGAAGAATTGGACCGTCGCGTGAAAGCAGAATACAAAGATCCAGCTGTTCAAATTATCGATGAGAGTGGGCGTGTTCACATGGCTCACATGGATATCCACTACGGATACAGTGTTAACGGGGTAGCAGCACTCCACACTGAAATCTTGAAGAACTCTGAATTGAAAGCCTTCTACGACCTTTACCCAGAAAAATTCAACAACAAAACAAACGGTATCACTTTCCGTCGTTGGCTCATGCATGCTAACCCAAGCTTGTCTCACTACTTGGATGAGATTCTTGGAGAAGGTTGGCACCATGAAGCTGATGAGCTTGAGAAACTCTTGTCATACGAAGACAAAGCAGCTGTCAAAGAAAAATTGGAAAGCATCAAGGCTCACAACAAACGTAAATTGGCTCGTCACTTGAAAGAACACCAAGGTGTGGAAATCAATCCAAACTCTATCTTTGATATCCAAATCAAACGTCTTCACGAGTACAAACGCCAACAAATGAATGCTTTGTACGTGATCCACAAATACCTTGACATCAAAGCTGGTAACATCCCTGCTCGTCCAATCACAATCTTCTTTGGTGGTAAAGCAGCTCCAGCCTACACAATCGCTCAAGACATCATTCACTTGATTCTTTGCATGTCAGAAGTTATTGCTAACGATCCAGCAGTAGCTCCACACTTGCAAGTAGTTATGGTTGAAAACTACAACGTTACTGCAGCAAGCTTCCTTATCCCAGCATGTGATATCTCAGAACAAATCTCACTTGCTTCTAAAGAAGCTTCAGGTACTGGTAACATGAAATTCATGTTGAACGGAGCTTTGACTCTTGGTACTATGGACGGTGCTAACGTGGAAATCGCTGAGTTGGTTGGCGACGAAAATATCTACATCTTTGGTGAAGATTCAGAAACTGTTATCGACCTTTACGCAAAAGCAGCTTACAAATCAAGCGAATTCTACGCTCGTGAAGCTATCAAACCATTGGTTGACTTCATCGTTAGCGATGCAGTTCTTGCAGCTGGAAACAAAGAGCGCTTGGAACGTCTTTACAATGAATTGATCAACAAAGACTGGTTCATGACTCTTCTTGACTTGGAAGACTACATCAAAGTCAAAGAGCAAATGCTTGCTGATTACGAAGACCGCGACGCATGGTTGGATAAAGTCATCGTTAACATTTCTAAAGCAGGATTCTTCTCATCTGACCGTACAATCGCTCAGTATAACGAAGATATCTGGCACTTGAACTAATACTCTTCGAAAATCTCTTCAAACCACGTCAGCGTTGCCTTGCCGTACTCAAGTACAGCCTGCGGCTAGCTTCCTAGTTTGCTCTTTGATTTTCATTGAGTATAAGATACAAGATTTATACTAATACATCTTGTAAAAAAGCGAATTTCGATTGAAATTCGCTTTTTTGAAAGCTGTGGATTTGGGCCAATCTTGTCTTAAAAGAAGAGAAATCATAGATACAGTTAAGGCTTAGAAATACTGCTTTTTACTCTCTTTCAACCTTATATTTCTTCGTAGTTGATTACCTCATATTTCTTGTATTCGCTTACATAAAGTATTATAATATGATTGTAGGAAAGAAGGTGTTCTTATGTGGAAAAAATATTTTTCAAAATATAAATGGACGGATTTATTTTGGATTCTATTTGTTATTTTAACATGCCTCTTGGCGGGTAATAGTAATCTTTACCCCCTTACCCATCAAGAAATCTCTTATCATGGGTGCTTATCGGGAATTACACTTGCCTTATTTCACTTGCTATTTATTGATAAGTTTGTTATCTCGAATCGAAAATAAATATGAGGTATATGCCTGACAGCCTACTGTTAGGATTGATTTTGGAGGAAAGATTTTGTCTCTATTATTTATTGCTTTAAATTTATTTATTTTGTACAAGATCTATTCTTTGAGGCGGGAGAAATCGAAATACTTGATTTATACAGCCTATATCATATTTGGAGTAAATGTAATATATGGTATTCAATGGTTATTAAGAGAACTGATTTCAACTAATTCCCCTTAATGTGTATGGAAACTATAACAAAACGCATAAGATTAAGGTTTTGAGCACCTGTTCTTATGCGTTTTTGTAATATTGAGGATTTTCAGTAAGTTTTCTACCTTTGCGAAGTCTAGTTTAGAATGTTTTCCCAACCAGAATCTCAGCCTCAATGGTAATCTCTGTCAGTTGGCTCCAGTCAATCTTGCTCTGGTCAATGTGAAAGAGGAGAGGAGTCATACTGAGTAGGGCTTGGAGCTGCTCTGCTGTGATAGTTTTAGTCAGAGAGGCAGTTTGACTAGATAGGATGGTAAAGTGTTCTCGGAAATGATTTTTGATATCTTGGTTGGAATAGTCCTTGTTTGTCAGCTGGTCTTGTACCTTCTGACGGATTTCCTTGAGGTGATTTTTAGTTGGAATAACCTTTATCAAGATACCGTCTTTGGATAAAACGCGACGAAATTCTCCATAGTTGGCAGGGGAAAAGATATCAAGCAGGATATCCATGCTAGCGTCTTTTATAGGAAGACGAGCCAAGTCACCAACGAACCAGTTGACTGCCCAGTTGGGTTCGCTCTTGGCAGCGATTTGGACGGAATCTTTGGAAATATCAAAGGCATAGAAGGTTTTGTCAGGATGCCTTTCTTGGAGTTTGCGAGAATAGAAACCTTCACCGCAACCGATATCTAAGACTGTGGTGCTAGTTTCTGAACTGGCTAGCAAGTCAGATACAGCCTCTAAGATAGCCTGATAAAAGCCGGCTTCTAGGATTTGTTGACGGTTTTGAAAATTTTCCTTGTCGTAGTTAGCAGATTGCTTGATTTGAGGTGCTAGATTGACATAGCCGAATTTCGCCAAGTCAAAAGAATGGCGATTGCTACATTTGAGACTACTCTCTAGCAGAGTCAGATTTTCTTGACAGATGGGACAGGCAAAGGCAGTCGCAGAAGCAAAACGCTGAAGTTTGGGTTTGAGATTTGTATTCATAGTTTAAGTGTATCAAAAGAGGCAAATGAAAGCAACTTTAGGAATAAGTAGATGGGAGATTCAGTAGAAATAAAACTAATACTCTTCGAAAATCAAATTCAAACCACGTCAACGTCGCCTTGCCGTACTCAAGTACAGCCTGCGGCTAGTTTCCTAGTTTGCTCTTTGATTTTCATTGAGTATAATTCTCCAATTTATGAAATGACATTGCTTTTATATCTAAATTGCTATATAATAATGATAAGGAGGAAATAAGTATGTTAAAAGAAGTATTAACCGTCGCAAAAGTTGCGAAAAAATCATCACTCTTTTTGGGTGGTGTCGCATTTGGTACCCTTGGTTTGAAAATCTTGGCAAGTAAGGAAGCTAAAAAAGGTTATTCTAAAGCTTTGGCTAAGGCTTATAAGTTAAAAGACGAGCTAGATGCATCTGTTTCTGTTGTGAAGCAACATGGAGACGATGTCTTGCAAGATGCCAAATATTTGTACGAGCAAGAGAAAAAAGAAGAGCAATTAGATAGCCTTATAGGGGAATAATATGTCTTTTAAAGTGCTACATAGAGGATACCAACATATCCGACTATCATCTTCTTTTTCACTCACCTTGGATATTCAAGACTATCTTCGTTCCTTGGCGAGAGATGAAAAGGGGATTGAGTCTATCCAGTTTTACATGGATCAACAGCACTTTACTCTACGCATAAAAGAAGGCTTTTCTGTATTAGATAATGCAGAAGCCTTTTTAAAAAGAATTGATAAAGGGAAAGTTTCTGAGTTGATGACTCTTCCCATTCGTAGAGAAGAGAGTGCTTATTCTATTGTTTCAGGTGCAGCGATTAAGCGTATACTTTTTCGTAGTTTTGTGCCGTACCCTATTCGCTATATATGGACTTGTTATCAGGCCTTTGGCTATATTAGAGAAGCCTATCAAACACTAGCGCGTAAGGAACTAACGATGGAGGTTTTGGACTGTTCGGCGATTTTATTGTCCTTGTTTATGAACCAATCCAAGACAGCTAGCAACATCATGTTTATGCTTGATTTGGGGAATCATTTAGATCAGTGGTCCTTGAAAAAAACGGCAACAGATTTAGAACAAAGCCTTCTTGCAAAAGAGAGCGACGTATTCTTAGTACAGGGGGATACGGTCGTTAGTATCAAGAGTTCCGATGTTCAAATAGGAGATGTCTTGGTCCTATCTCAAGGAAATGAAATTCTGTTTGATGGACAAGTAGTTTCAGGTTTAGGTATGGTCAACGAAAGTTCCTTGACGGGAGAGAGTTTTCCAGTTGAAAAAAGAGAGTCTGATTTGGTTTGTGCAAATACAGTATTAGAAACTGGAGAGTTACGCATTCGTGTAACCGATAATCAGATGAACAGCCGGATTTTACAACTGATTGAGTTGATGAAGAAATCTGAAGAAAACAAGAAAACGAAACAACGCTATTTCATCAAGATGGCGGATAAGGTCGTCAAATATAATTTCTTGGGAGCTGGGCTGACTTACCTATTGACAGGTTCTTTTTCTAAGGCTATTTCTTTCCTATTGGTCGATTTCTCCTGCGCTTTGAAAATCTCTACTCCTGTAGCTTATTTGACAGCTATCAAGGAGGGGTTGAATCGTGAAATGGTGATTAAGGATGGGGATGTTCTGGAGAAATATCTGGAAGTTGATACTTTCTTGTTTGATAAGACGGGAACAATCACAACTAGTTATCCTATAGTTGAAAAGGTGTTACCTTTTGGGGACTATAGTGAGGAAGATATTCTCAGAATCAGTGCCTGTCTTGAGGAACACATTTATCATCCTATTGCTAATGCTATCGTCAAGCAAGCTGAGATAGAGGGAATTGAACATGAGGAAATGCATGGGAAACTCCAATATATCGCAAGCAAGGGGATCAAATCTCATATAGATGGGCAACCAGTTCTTATTGGGAATTATGTTTTGATGCAGGATGAGCAAATTCATATCAGTTCAGAACAAAATGCTTTAATTGAAGAGTACAAGAGTCACTATAATCTCTTATTCTTGGCTTATCAGAATGAATTGATTGGAATGTTCTGCATTCATACTCCTTTGAGAAAAGAAGCCAAAGCAGCCTTGGAGAAACTTAAGGCACAAGGGAAAAAATTGATTCTGGCAACAGGGGACACCTTGGTTAGAACAGAGGAATTAGTCAAAGATTTGCCCTTTGATCAGGTCTATACAGACTTGAAACCTGATGGGAAATTTGAGTTAGTAGAGGAACTGCAGAAAGCAGGTCACACTATTTTGATGGTTGGAGATGGATTGAATGACTCAGCGGCTCTAACCCTATCAGATATCGGTGTGGTGATGAATGAGAGTGCAGATATTTCTAAGCAGATGAGCGATATCTTATTGTTAGATAATCGCTTGGATTTCTTCCAAGAGTTGGATTGGCTATCATCATCTTTGCAAACCCTCATCAAGAAGAATATTCAAGATACCGTTGTCGTAAATAGTAGTTTGATTGGCTTTGGCTTGTTTAATTGGCTCAGTCCTTCAAATCTCTCTATCTTACATAATCTAACAACCTTACGTATTGTACTGCGTAGCCTGTCTATTAAGGCTAGATAGATGAGAGTTATTAACAGCAAAAAGGAGTTACCTTTCTCGAGGATAACTCCTTTGTTTATAGATAAATGTTGAATAGTTTAGTAAGTCAATACAAAGTATTTTTTCTTCCCGCGACGGATAACGGTCAGTTCGTTCTCTAACTTATCTGCGTCAGTCAAGACATAGTCAAGGTCTTGGATGCGGTCGCCGTTGACGTAGATAGCTCCGTTTTGGACGTCTTCACGGGCTTGGCGTTTTGAGTTAACTACACCAGATGAGACGAGCAGTTCCACAATATTGTGGTTTTCGTCTACTTGTACTTGGTAGTTTGGCACACCACGAAGTCCTTGTTTGAGCTCTTTAACAGAAAGGTTTTTGATGTTTCCTGCAAAGAGTTGCTCAGTGATGTTAAGGGCTTCTTTGTAAGCTTCTTCTCCATGTACAAGTGTTACTACTTCACGAGCGAGGACTTTTTGAGCCAAACGTTCGTGTGGTGCTGCTTCGAATTGCTTACGGATGTCTTCAATCTCGTCTAATGACAAGAAAGTAAAAGTCTTCAAGAAACGAACAGCGTCAGCGTCCATCACGTTCATCCAGAATTGGTACATTTCGTATGGAGAAGTCTTTTCAGGGTTGAGCCAAACAGCGTTTCCTTCTGATTTACCAAATTTCTTACCAGTCGCATCTGTAATCAATGGAACAGTAATTACATGACCAGTTTTGTCTGCCTTACGACGAAGCAATTCAGTACCAGCTGTCATATTTCCCCACTGGTCAGAACCACCGATTTGAAGCGTTACGTTGTGGTCTTGGTTAAGAACGAAGAAGTCGTAACCTTGCATGATTTGGTAGGCAAACTCAGTGTAAGAAATTCCTGTTTCGATCCGTTTTTTTACAGACTCCTTGCTCATCATGTAGTTGACAGTAAAGTATTTTCCGATATCACGGAGGAAATCAATGAAGCTGATGCTGCCAAACCAGTCGTAGTTGTTGACCATGACAGCTTTATTTTCACCATTTTCAAAGTCAAGAAAGCGAGAAAGTTGTCCTTGGATAGACTTGACCCAGCCATCTACTGTGTCTTTTGTTTGGAGACTACGTTCAGCATCTTTGAAGGACGGATCTCCGATGAGACCTGTAGCACCGCCAACGAGCGCATAAGGTTTGTGACCTGCTAGTTGCAAGCGACGGCTTGTCAAGATTGCGACAAGGTGGCCTAGGTGAAGGCTGTCAGCAGTTGGATCGTAGCCAGTATAATAAGAAACTTGACCTTCTTCTAGGGCTTTACGCAAAGCTTCTTCATCAGTCGTTTGAAAAATCAAACCACGCTCTTTTAGCTCATCAAAAATGTGCATGTGTCTTTTCTCCTTTTTAAAAATATTGTTTCTACCTATTGTATCACAAACTTGGGCAATAGCCTAGTAGAATAGGGAAGAAAGTGGCTATTTTATTGAAAGTTTACCTTTTATGGTATAATAGATAGAGTGAGGAAATCCATGCAAAATCAATTAAATGAATTAAAACGAAAAATGCTGGAATTTTTCCAGCTAGTAAAATCAAAAATAAATCATAGAAAATCAGGGAAAGTCTCAAAAGAGAAGCAGTCGGATGGGACAGGTGGGAAAATCCTGTCTATCTTAGGTAGCATTTTAGTTGCTATCAAGGGCATTCTGAATACTCTCTTTATTCTAGGCTTTATCGGTGGGCTTTTTGGTGCTGGTGTAGCTCTTGGTTATGGAGTTGCTTTGTTTGACAAGGCCAAGGTTCCCCAAGCGGAGGATTTGGTCAAGCAGGTTAAAAATATTTCTTCCATCTCAGAAATTGTTTATGCAGATGGGAGTGTCATTGCTTCTATCGAGAGTGACCTACTGCGAACTTCTGTTTCATCTGAGGAAATATCAGACAATCTCAAAAAGGCTATCGTTGCAACTGAGGACGAACATTTCCTTGAACATAATGGGGTTGTGCCAAAAGCTGTGATTCGGGCGACTTTGGGAACCTTTGCAGGTTTGGGCTCATCTAGTGGGGGCTCGACCTTGACCCAACAGCTAATCAAACAACAAGTGGTTGGAGATGCTCCGACTTTGGCTCGTAAGGCTACAGAAATTGTTGATGCCCTTGCCTTGGAACGCAGCATGAGTAAGGATGAAATCTTGACTACTTATCTCAATGTTGCTCCCTTTGGTCGAAATCATAAAGGGCAGAATATTGCAGGTGCCCAGCAAGCTGCTGAAGGGATTTTCGGTATCGATGCCAACAAGCTGAGTATTCCCCAAGCTGCCTTCCTAGCAGGTTTGCCACAGAGTCCGATTACTTATTCCCCTTATGAAAATACTGGAGAGTTAAAGAGTGATGAAGACTTAGAACTTGGTTTGAAGCGGGCCAAGGATGTTCTCTACAACATGTACCGTACGGGTGCTCTGACTCAGGAAGAATACGACCAGTACAAGGATTATAATCTCAAACAAGATTTCTTGCCATCAGGAACTGTCAATGCTGTTTCGAGGGATTATCTCTACTTTACAGCTATGGCTGAAGCGACAGACCGTATGTATGATTATTTAGTTCAACAGGACAATGTCTCTAGCCAAGAGTTGAAAAACGAGTCGATTCAAAAGGCCTATCATGAGCGAGCTGAGCTGGAGCTAAGTAATGGCGGTTACAAAATTACTACAACGATCAATAAAAAAATCCATAACGCCATGCAAAATGCAGTTGCTAACTATGGTCGTTTGGTAGATGATTCAACTGGGCAACCTGAAGTAGGGAATGTTTTGATGGACAATAAAACGGGGGCTGTTCTAGGCTTTGTTGGTGGTCGTAATTACCAGACTAACCAAAACAATCACGCCTTTGACACTAAGCGCTCGCCAGCCTCTACAACCAAGCCTTTGTTGGCCTACGGTATTGCCATTGACCAAGGTTTGATGGGAAGCGCTAGTATCTTGTCCAATTATCCGACAAAATTCTCTAATGGCAATCCTATCATGTATGTAAATAGTCCAGGTACAGGCATGATGACCCTGGGTGAAGCCTTGAACTATTCGTGGAATATCCCAGCCTATTGGACCTATCGCATGCTTCGTGAGAAGGGCGTGGATGTCAAGGGGTACATGGAGAAAATGGGTTACGAGATTCCAGAGTACGGTATCGAAAGTTTGCCTATGGGTGGTGGGATTGAAGTCACAGTTGCCCAGCATACCAATGGTTATCAAACAATTGCTAATAACGGTGTCTACCATCAGAAACATGTGATTTCTAAGATTGAATCACCTGACGGTAGAGTAATCTATGAATTCCAAGACAAACCAGTTCAAGTGTATTCGAAGGCAACAGCAACGATTATGCAGAGTTTGCTTCGTGAGGTGATTTCATCTCGGATCACTTCAAGTTTCCAAACGGATTTGGCTTCTATCAATTCAAACTTAGCTCGTGCAGACTGGATTGGTAAGACTGGGACAACCAATGAAGATGAAAATATGTGGCTCATGCTTTCGACACCAAGATTGACTCTAGGTGGTTGGCTAGGGCATGATGACAACCGCCCAATGGCTAAGGGGGCTGGGCATTATCGAAACGCCAAATATATGGCTTACTTAGTCAATGCTATTCAACAGGCTGAACCTGGTGTTTGGGGCAATGAACACTTTAATCTTGATTCTAGTGTGACCCAATCTCAGGTCCTCAGATCTACAGGGCAGAAGCCGGGCAAAGTATCCGTTAATGGAAAAACAGTTGATCTTTCAGGGGCTACTGTAACGAGCTATTGGGCTAATAAGGCGGGAGCTCCTACGACTAGCTATCACTTTGCTATTGGAGGAAGTGAAGCAGATTATCAAAATGCTTGGTCAAGTATTATTGGTAGTTTCTCATCTACGCCAAGTTCAAGTAGTAGTTCTAGCAGTACATCAAGTTCATCATCTACACAACCAAATAGTAGAAGATAGGAAAGTGGCATTGATTGCCACTTTTTTCTTTTTTCCTTTCGTGTTACAATAAAGGTATGAATCAGTATCAGAAAAAGATTGTTAAAGGAACTATTTATTCGCTCCTATCCGGCTTAATCTGGGGAATCTGTGGAATTTTAGGAGAATATTTCTTTACTCATTATCAAGTGTCCTCTGGCTGGATTACCTCTATGCGTTTGACACTGGCAGGGAGTCTTGTGCTTATTTGGTCTGCGATGCAATTAAAATTGCAAGTGTTAGATATCTGGCGAGACAAGAAAAATTACCTGCCCTTTTTAGCCTATGCTACTTTGGGGATTTTTTCAGTTCAGTATTTTTTCTATCTCTGTGTAGAATACTCAAATGCAGCGACAGCAACTATTTTACAGTTTATCAGTCCAGTCTTTATCCTCTTTTACAATCGTTTGGTTTATCAAAAACGAGCGTCAAAAAGCGCTATTTTCTATGTTTTGGTTGCCATGCTGGGTGTTTGCTTGATGGCGACAAAGGGGGATCTCTCTCAGTTATCCATGACACCGCTAGCACTTATAACAGGTCTGTTGAGTGCCATGGGGGTCATGTTTAATGTTATCTTGCCCCAACCTTTCGCGAAGCGCTATGGTTTTGTGCCTACGGTTGGGTGGGGGATGATTTTGGCAGGTTTATTTAGCAATGTCCTCTCGCCGGTTTACCAGCTTTCCTTTACTCTGGATATTTGGAGTATCTTGATTTGCCTTATTATCGCTTTTTTAGGGACGGCTTTTGCCTTTTTCATTTCCATGAAGGCAGTATCCTTGGTTTCTCCTTTGGTGGTTTCTGTTATCAGTGCCAGTGAACCTCTCTCTTCTGCCTTTTTGAGTGTTTTATTTTTAGGCTTGGTAGTGGATTGGTCCCTTCTTCTAGCTATGGCCTTGATTATTTTACCTATGATTTTCCTATCGATAGAAGAAGCGAAAGAAAGTAAATAAAAAGTCTTTTCTTAATTCTAAAAGTGTGCTATACTAGAATAGTCAATAAAACACGGGGAGATAGTTGTGAAGAGTGTTTTTAGGTTGTATCGGTAGGGGCTTGCTTTTACCGACAGCACGTTTTATCTCACATCCCTAAAAATCATACCTAAAAACAAACAAAAAGGCTTCAAATTTGAGGCCTTTTTTGGTAGAATAGGTATCATTAAAATGAACTAGGAGGCGCTTATGACTGCTACAAAAATGAACGCTCAAGAAATTATTCAATTTATCGCCAATGCTGAAAAGAAAACCAGTGTTAAAGTAACCTTTGAGGGACAACTTGCAGCTGCTGTACCAAGCTCTGTTGTCAAACTAGGGAATGTCCTATTCGGAGATTGGAAGGACGTGGCTCCCCTTCTCGATGGTTTGGTAGAAAATCAAGACTATGTTGTTGAGCAAGACGCTCGTAATTCTGCAGTTCCCTTGCTAGACAAACGTGCTATCAACGCTCGTATCGAGCCAGGTGCTATTATCCGTGATCAGGTTGAAATTGGTGACAATGCTGTTATCATGATGGGAGCAGTTATCAATATCGGTGCTGAAATCGGGGCAGGAACTATGATTGACATGGGGGCTATCCTTGGTGGTCGTGCTATCGTTGGGAAAAACAGTCACGTTGGTGCAGGTGCCGTTCTTGCAGGTGTGATTGAGCCAGCTAGCGCTGACCCAGTCCGTGTTGGAGACAATGTTCTCATCGGCGCTAATGCAGTGGTTATCGAAGGGGTCCAAATCGGTAGTGGTTCAGTTGTCGCAGCAGGAGCTATTGTTACCCAAGATGTCCCAGAAAACGTGGTGGTAGCAGGTGTTCCAGCTCGTATCATCAAAGAGATTGATGCCCAAACTCAACAAAAAACAGCGCTAGAGGATGCGCTTCGTACCTTGTAATTGTAAATGAAAAATAGAGGCGGAACTCTTTTTCCAGCCTCTTTCTGCTATATAGGAGGATAGATAGATGTTAGATTTGATTCAGACTCGACGAGATTTGCACCAGATTCCAGAGATTGGCTTGGAGGAGTTCAAGACTCAGACTTATTTGCTGGATGTGATTGAGAAATTGACTGTGGGCAAGAATTTTGTCCAAGTTCGTACTTGGCGGACAGGGATTTTGGTTTATTTGCAGGGAAGTCAGCCAGAGCGTACCATTGGTTGGCGAACAGATATTGATGGCCTGCCTATCGTCGAACAAACAGGCCTTTCTTTCGCTTCTCAGCACCAAGGTCGTATGCATGCTTGTGGACATGATTTCCACATGACCATTGCCTTGGGCTGTCTTGAGCGCGCCCTTGAGGAGCAACCAAAGAACAATCTGCTCTTTCTGTTTCAACCTGCTGAAGAAAATGAAGCTGGTGGCATGCTCATGTATGAGGATGACGCTTTTGGAGACTGGTTGCCAGACCAGTTTTATGGACTTCATGTTCGGCCAGATTTGAAGGTTGGACAGATTGCGACCAATACTCATACACTCTTTGCAGGGACTTGCGAGGTGAAGATTCGTTTTAAAGGTAAAGGAGGACATGCAGCCTTTCCGCATGAAGCCAATGACGCTTTGGTGGCGGCTAGTTACTTTGTGACCCAGGTGCAGTCAGTTGTCAGCCGCAATGTCAACCCAATCGAGGGAGCAGTGGTGACCTTTGGAGTTTTCCAAGCTGGAACAACAAACAATGTTATCACAGACACAGCCTTTTTGCATGGAACTATTCGGGCCTTGACACAGGACATGAGTCTTTTGGTGCAAAAAAGGGTCAAAACAGTTGCAGAAGGGGTTGCAGCTGCCTTCGATATGGAAGTCGAAGTGGAACTCAAACAAGGTGGTTACCTGCCTGTTGAGAACCATCCAGCCTTGGCGCGTGAACTGATGGACTTCTTTGAAGAAAAAGACGGAATTGAGTTGATTGATATCGAACCTGCTATGACAGGTGAAGACTTTGGTTATCTCCTTTCAAAAGTTGATGGCGTTATGTTCTGGCTAGGTATTGATAGTCCCTACGCCCTTCATCACCCTCAGATGAGTCCTAAGGAAGAAGCATTAGCTATTGGGGTGGATGCGGTCTTTAGTTTCCTGAAAAAGAAGGCAGCAGAATAGAGGGGTTGTCTATGAAATCGGAATTACGTAAGCAAGTCTTGCGAGAAATGAAGGCTATATCTCAAGAGCAAAAACAGTTTATAGATCAAACTTTAACCGAAAGACTTTTACAACACCCCTTTTACCAAGAAGCTAAGATCATCGCAACCTACCTCTCTTTTCCTCATGAGTTTCAAACGCAGGAACTGATTGAGCAGGCGCTGAAGGACGGCAAGAAGGTTCTGATACCCAAAACTTATCCCAAGGGACGCATGAACTTTGTAGTCTATGATCCGCAACAGTTGGTAAAAACTTCCTTTGGCTTACTGGAACCACAGGGAGATTTGGAAGTGGTGGATGCCTCTCAGATTGATTTGATTCATGTTCCGGGCTTGGTTTTTACGACGAAAGGATATCGGATAGGATACGGTGGAGGTTATTATGATCGCTATCTGAAACATTTTTCTGGTCATACTTTGAGTACGATATATCCTTGTCAAATTCAGGACTTTATCCCTGAAAACCATGATATTCCTGTTCAGGAGGTTCTGATTGATGAAGGAAATCTTTGATAGACGTTACCCTGTGACGAGTTTCTTCCTCTTAGTGACGGCCTTGGTGTTTTTACTAATGTTGGTGACTACAGGAGGAAACTTTGACAGGGCGGATACATTATTTCGATTTGGAGCCATGTATGGGCCAGCTATTCGCCTCTTTCCTGAGCAAATTTGGCGTCTCTTTTCTGCCATTTTTGTTCATATTGGTTGGGAGCATTTCATTGTTAATATGCTTTCCCTTTATTATCTTGGTAGACAAGTAGAGGAAATTTTCGGATCCAAGAAGTTTTTCTTTCTCTATCTCTTATCTGGAATGATGGGCAATCTCTTTGTTTTTGTATTTAGTCCAAAATCCTTAGCAGCAGGAGCTTCTACTTCTCTCTATGGGCTATTTGCCGCGATTATCATTCTTCGCTATGCTACGCGTAATCCTTATATCCAGCAGTTGGGGCAATCCTATCTGACACTTTTTGTGGTTAATATTATTGGAAGTGTTCTGATTCCAGGAATCAGCCTAGCAGGCCATATCGGGGGAGCAGTTGGTGGAGCATTTCTAGCAATTATCTTTCCAGTTCGAGGAGAAAGACGGATGTATAGTACCAGCCAGAGGTTAGGAGCGGTAGTCTTGTTTGTAGGACTCGCAGTCTTGCTTCTCTACAGGGGAATGGGGTTGTGAGAGCTTATAATAATAGTTGTGTAATGAAAAAAGATAAGGCATTTTTGAACCTTATCTTTTTTATTTTATTCCTTCTCAGCTAATTCTTTTCCTAGTTGGATGAGGTAATCTTTCAAGTCATCTTTGACTTGTGGGTGCTTGAGGGCATAGTCAATAGATGTTTTCATAAAGCCAAACTTATCCCCAACGTCGTAACGAG
The DNA here is from genome assembly GCF_023109235.1 of Streptococcus mitis. Classification (GTDB taxonomy): domain Bacteria; phylum Bacillota; class Bacilli; order Lactobacillales; family Streptococcaceae; genus Streptococcus; species Streptococcus mitis_DA. The sequence goes on along the minus strand of NZ_JALDUC010000013.1, from coordinate 15,710 downwards.
CTCCTGTAAATTCGCGAGCGAAAACACGTTGTGTTTTATTAAGGGTATCAATCGCATCGGTAAGCTGGATTTCATTTCCAGCACCGGGAGCTTGATTTTCGAGGATCTCAAAAATTTCTGGTGTGAGCAGATAACGACCGATAATAGCTAGATCACTTGGAGCCTCCTCTGGAGCTGGTTTTTCAACAAAAGTTTCGACACTGTAGAGACCATTAATCCCTTCACCCTGAGGAGCGATAACTCCATATGCTGAAACTTCTTCATGAGGGACAGGCATAACAGCAATTGTTGATGCGTGAGTCGTCTCGTAATCGTTCATCAATTGTTTTGTCAAAGGGACAGCGTGGTCATCTGTGATATCCATTAGGTCGTCACCCAGCATGACAACGAAGGGCTCATTCCCTACAAAAGCTTTTGCTTGTAAGACAGCATCGCCAAGACCACGAGGATGGCTTTGACGGATAAAGTGAAGGCGAATGCCAGTTGTTTCGTCTACCAATTTTAGTAAGTCATGTTTGCCTTTTTCTTTGAGGTTGTACTCAAGCTCAAAGTTTGAGTCAAAGTGGTCTTCAATAGAACGTTTTGATTTACCAGTGACAACCAGAATATCTTCAATACCTGATTTAAGAGCTTCTTCTACGATAAATTGGATAGTTGGTTTGTCCACAATTGGCAACATCTCTTTAGCAAGTGCTTTGGTTGCTGGTAAAAATCGAGTTCCAAGTCCAGCGGCAGGGATGACTGCCTTTCTAACTTTTGATGTCATAAGAATCCTTTCTCTAGAGGGTTAAGACCACTCATTTTCTGCTTTAAATTCATTGTTCATGATGTCGTAAATGGCATCTTTAATATTGGTTCCGTGGTAAATAACTTGGTAAATGGCTTGTGTAATTGGCATATAGACTCCAAGTTCTTGCGCTAGTTCATAGGCTGCTCGAGTTGTTGAGATTCCTTCAATCACCATGCCCATATTGGCTTCGATATCAGCTAGAGATTCTCCACGACCAAGAGCATCTCCGGCTCTCCAGTTACGAGAGTGGATGGAGGTTCCCGTTACGATCAAGTCTCCTACACCGGATAAGCCACTATAGGTCAATGGACTGGCCCCAAGTGCTACTCCTAGGCGGGTAATTTCTGCCAAGCCTCGAGCGATGATGGCTGCCTTGGCATTGTCACCAAATCCCAAACCATGTAAAGCTCCAGCACCGACAGCAATAATATTTTTAAGAGCACCAGCAGTTTCAACTCCGATAACATCCGTATTGGTATAAAGTCGGAAGTAGTGATTACTAAAGAGTTCTTGAACGTATTGAGCTGTTTGTAAATCTTTAGAAGCAGCAGTGATTAAAGTCAGGTCACGTACAATGGTTTCTTCCGCATGACTAGGTCCTGAAACAACGACAATATCACTGCGGAGATGTTCAGGAATTTCTTCTTCAAGGATGATTGATAATCGTTTATGGCTATCGGGTTCTAATCCCTTTGAAGCGTGCATGATGATAGCCTTATGGTCTAGGGTTTGTGCAACTTGTTGTGCAACAAGTCGTGTCACTTTTGTTGGGACAACAAACAAAATCGCATCTACATCTCTCAGTGCCTCTGATAAGTCGGTGTAGGCAATGATATTTTCATCTAGAACGACATCTTTAAAGTAGTGTTTATTAGTATGGTGTGTATTAATTTCATTGATTTGCTCGGGAATGTTTCCCCAAATACGTACCTCGTGTCCATTGTCATTTAAGACTTGTGAAAGGGCAGTTCCCCAAGAACCAGGCCCCAAGACGGCGACGGTTTGTTTTTCCATGTTTTCCTCCTTGATAGAGTCCTTTCTCTTATTCTATCATATTCTGGAGGATTTTGCACTTGCATTGCTGGGGGAGTGGTTGCTTTGTTACTTGAAAAATATATAAAAACCGAGCCTAAGTATTAAACTCTTAGACTCGGTTTTTATATTCCTTAAAGAATAACTCGGTTTATTTCAATTGATCTGTAATGTCTTTTGATAGCAACATTCCCAGATGATAAGTTTTATTGATGTAAGCAATGACATCATTGATATTTTCAGTCGTGTGAATTTTCTCTTTGATATCAGTCCTAAATGTTTCATCCTTCAAAAGTTGTTCTTGGTAGAGTTTTTGCAGTCTCTCCTTCTCGTACTTATTGAGCAGAAAAAGGAACACCAAGCTAATTACAACGAGGATATAAGCATATTGGCTCATAGAAAATCTCCCTGAATGATAAAGAAGTAGTAGTGAATAAATCGATTTAGTGGACCGAAAGTAGCAGAACAAGTCAGCAAAACGTGATAAGATTTTTGATAGACCTCTAAACCAAAATCCGTATAGGATTTGGTCTTAGTTACTTAGATTGCTTTACAATCAAGTAATTAAAAGATTACGACATGAACCTAACCAAATCGATATTATTTGGTTAGATGAATTGGTGAAGCGTTTAGACAATTCGTATTGGTTACGACGTAAAGAAACATAAATCGATCATATTTATGTTTCTTTACTAGTGAAGCACCTAGCCAAATTCCTGACAGGATTTGGCGTTAGTTACTTAGATTGCTTTGCAATCAAGTAACTTTGGCGATTTACATCTTCTCTGGCGCTTCTACTCCAAGCAAGCGAAGGGCTTCTTTGAGAACGACTGCGGTTGCGTAGCTGAGGGCTAGACGGCTGTCGCGTTCTGGACTTTCATCCAAGATACGTGTATGTGCATAGTATTTGTTGAAGGCTTGAGCTAGGCTAATTGCAAATTTAGCAATGATAGAAGGTTCAAAGTTATCCGCCGCACGGTTGATAATACGTGGGAAGTCTTGGATGAGTTTGATGATTTCCCAGCTTTCAGTATCATTCAAGCTATAGTTGCCAGCTGTTTCTGGTTTGAAATCCGCTTTGCGTAAGATAGATTGGATACGAGCGTAGGCGTATTGAACATAAGGTCCAGTTTCACCCTCGAAGGATACCATAGCTTCTAGGTCGAAGTCGTATCCATTTGTACGGTCGGTTTTGAGGTCATAGAATTTAATGGCTCCAACACCAACAGCATGCGCTACCTGGTCTTTATTTTCCAGTTCAGGATTTTTAGCTTCGATTTGGGCCTTGGCACGGCTAACAGCCTCTGCAACAGTAGGCTCTAGTAAGATGACATTCCCTTTACGAGTAGAGAGTTTCTTCCCTTCTTTTGTAACCAAACCAAAAGGAACATGAGTAATGTCTTCACTCCAGTCGTAGCCCATTTCTTTCAAGACAGCTTTGAGCTGTTTAAAGTGGGCAGATTGCTCTTGACCAACGACATAGATAGATTTAGCAAATTGGTATTCGTTTTTACGGTAAAGGGCTGCAGCCAAGTCACGAGTGATATAGAGAGTTGCACCATCAGATTTCTTGATAAGGGCTGGATGTTCAATTCCATATTTCTCAAGATTGACAACTTGGGCACCTTCTGACTCAACAAGAAGTCCTTTTTCAGAAAGAATGTCTACAACTGCATCCATCTTATCGTTGTAGAAGGCTTCCCCGTTATAGCTGTCAAATTCGACTTGCAATTCATTGTAAAGGCGGTTAAATTCCACCAAACTTTCATCACGGAACCATTGCCAAAGTGCAAGAGCTTCCTCGTCTCCATTTTCAAGTTTACGGAACCATTCGCGTGCTTCTTCATCCAAGCTAGGGTCATTTTCAGCCTCAGCGTTGATGCGGACATAGAGTTTAAGAAGTTCATCGATTGGATGAGCTTTTACAGCTTCTTCGTCGCCCCATTTTTTGTAGGCAACAATCAACATCCCAAACTGTTTACCCCAGTCTCCCAAGTGGTTGACCTTGACCGTTTGATAACCGATTTTTTGGAAAATATGTGACAAGCTATCTCCGATAACAGTTGAGCGTAGGTGACCAATAGAAAATGGTTTAGCGATATTGGGACTAGACATATCGATAACAACATTTTCTTGTTTGCCAATAGTTTGGTCAGCATAGTGTTCTTTTTGAGTGATAACAGCTTGCAATACTTGAGCAGAAATGGCAGATTTATCAAGGAAAAAATTGACGTAAGGTCCTGTTGCGACAACCTTTTCAAAGGCTTGGCTGTTAATCTTTTCAGCCAGGTCAGCCGCAATCATTTGCGGAGCTTTACGCTCGACCTTTGCTAGAGAAAAGGCAGGGAAGGCGATGTCTCCCATTTCTGAGTTTTTAGGGGTTTCCAGTAAATTTAAAATAGCCTCTTGGTCCAGGCTATCAATGACGCTAGCCAATTCGCTAGCAATCAATTCTTTTGTATTCATTAAGAGCTCCTTTTTGGACTTTTTTACTATTTTATCACAATTTTAAAGAAAGAAGAAAAAATTTTTGAAATCTCCTATTTTTTTGGTATAATATAGTTATAAAATTAGTTATAAATATGCATATAAGAGGATTTTATGAGAAAAAGAGATCGTCATCAGTTAATAAAAAAAATGATTACTGAGGAGAAATTAAGTACACAAAAAGAAATTCAAGATCGGTTGGAGGCACATAATGTCTTTGTGACGCAGACAACCCTGTCTCGTGATTTGCGAGAAATCGGCTTGACCAAGGTCAAGAAAAATGATATGGTGTATTATGTACTAGCAAATGAGACAGAAAAGATTGATTTGGTGGAATTTTTGTCTCATCATTTAGAAGGTGTTGCAAGAGCAGAGTTTACCTTGGTGCTTCATACCAAATTGGGCGAAGCCTCTGTTTTGGCAAATATTGTAGATGCAAACAAGGATGAATGGATTTTAGGAACAGTTGCTGGTGCCAATACCTTATTGGTCATTTGTCGAGACCAGCACGTTGCCAAACTCATGGAAGATCGTTTGCTAGATTTGATGAAAGATAAGTAAGGTCTTGGGAGTTGCTCTCAAGACTTATTTTTGACAAGGAGATACGGAAAATGGCGACAGAAAAGCTATCACCCGGCATGCAACAGTATGTGGATATTAAAAAGCAATATCCAGATGCTTTTTTGCTCTTTCGGATGGGTGATTTTTATGAATTGTTTTATGAGGATGCGGTCAATGCTGCGCAGATTCTGGAAATTTCCTTAACGAGTCGCAACAAGAATGCGGACAATCCGATTCCTATGGCGGGGGTTCCCTATCATTCTGCCCAGCAGTATATCGATGTGTTGATTGATCAGGGTTATAAGGTAGCCATTGCAGAGCAGATGGAAGATCCTAAGCAAGCGGTTGGGGTTGTTAAACGAGAGGTTGTTCAGGTCATTACACCCGGGACAGTAGTCGATAGCAGTAAGCCAGACAGTCAGAACAATTTCTTGGTTGCCATAGACCGTGATGGCAGTCAGTTTGGCTTAGCCTATATGGATCTGGTGACCGGTGACTTTTATGTGACAGGTCTATTGGATTTCACGCTGGCTTGTGGGGAAATCCGTAATCTCAAGGCGCGAGAAGTGGTTCTGGGCTATGACTTGTCCGAGGCAGAAGAACAAATCCTCAGTCGCCAGATGAATCTGGTGCTCTCTTATGAGAAAGAAGGCTTTGAAGACCTTCATTTACTGGATCCACGATTGGCAGCGGTGGAGCAAGCGGCAGCTAGTAAGCTACTTCAGTATGTCCATCGAACTCAGATGCGAGAATTGAACCACCTCAAACCTGTTATCCGCTATGAAATCAAGGATTTCTTGCAGATGGATTATGCGACCAAGGCTAGTCTGGACTTGGTTGAGAATGCCCGTTCAGGCAAGAAGCAAGGTAGTCTTTTCTGGCTTTTGGATGAAACCAAAACGGCTATGGGGATGCGGCTCTTGCGGTCTTGGATTCATCGCCCCTTGATTGATAAGGAGCGAATCGTCCAACGCCAAGAAGTGGTGCAGGTCTTTCTTGACCATTTCTTTGAGCGTAGTGATTTGACAGACAGTCTCAAGGGTGTTTATGACATTGAGCGCTTGGCTAGTCGTGTTTCTTTTGGTAAAACCAATCCCAAGGATCTTTTGCAGTTGGCGACCACCTTGTCTAGTGTGCCACGGATTCGTGCGATTTTAGAAGGGATGGAACAGTCTGCTCTAGCTTATCTCATAGAACAACTGGATGGGATCCCTGAGTTGGAGAGTTTGATTAGCGCAGCGATTGCCCCCGAAGCTCCCCATGTGATTACAGATGGGGGAATTATCCGAACTGGATTTGATGAGACTTTAGACAAGTACCGTCGCGTTCTCAGAGAAGGGACTGGTTGGATTGCTGAAATTGAGGCCAAGGAGCGAGAAAACTCTGGTATTAGCGCACTTAAGATTGTCTATAATAAAAAGGATGGCTACTATTTCCATGTGACCAATTCGCAACTGGGAAATGTGCCTGCTCACTTTTTCCGCAAGGCGACGCTGAAAAACTCAGAACGCTTCGGTACCGAGGAATTAGCTCGTATCGAAGGCGACATGTTGGAGGCGCGTGAGAAGTCAGCTAATCTAGAGTACGAAATTTTTATGCGTATTCGTGAAGAGGTCAGCAAGTACATCCAGCGTTTACAGGCTCTGGCTCAAGGAATTGCGACGGTTGATGTCTTACAGAGTCTGGCAGTTGTGGCTGAAACCCAGCATTTGATTCGACCTGAGTTCGGAGACGACTCACAAATCGATATCCAGAAAGGGCGCCATGCTGTCGTTGAAAAGGTTATGGGGGCTCAGACCTATATTCCAAATACGATTCAGATGGCAGAAGATACCAGTATTCAACTGATTACGGGGCCCAATATGAGCGGAAAGTCAACCTACATGCGTCAGTTAGCCATGACGGCGGTTATGGCTCAGTTGGGTTCTTATGTGCCAGCAGAAAGCGCCCATTTACCGATTTTTGATGCGATTTTTACCCGTATAGGAGCAGCAGATGACTTGGTTTCAGGTCAATCAACCTTCATGGTGGAGATGATGGAGGCTAACAATGCCATTTCGCATGCGACCAAGAACTCTCTCATTCTCTTTGATGAATTGGGACGGGGAACGGCAACTTATGACGGGATGGCTCTTGCTCAGTCTATCATCGAATACATCCATGAGCACATCGGAGCCAAGACCCTCTTTGCGACCCACTACCATGAGTTGACCAGTCTGGAGTCCAGCTTGGAACACTTGGTCAATGTCCACGTGGCAACCTTAGAGCAGGATGGGCAGGTTACCTTCCTTCATAAAATTGAACCAGGGCCAGCCGATAAATCCTACGGTATCCATGTTGCCAAGATTGCTGGCTTACCAGCAGACCTTTTAGCAAGGGCGGATAAGATTTTAACTCAGTTAGAGAATCAAGGGACAGAAAGTCCTGCTCCTATGAGACAAACAAGTGCCGTCACTGAACAGATTTCACTCTTTGATACGGCAGAAGAGCATCCTATCCTAGAAGAATTAGCTAAATTGGATATTTACAACATGACACCTATGCAGGCTATGAATGTTTTGGTTGAGTTAAAACAGAAACTATAAAGTCAAGACTTGCTAGTCATTCTAGCTGTATCAAGGATACTTCTTTGACAAGTTCCCACTTTTTTGCTAGAATAACATCACACAAACAGAATGAAAATGAGCTGACGCATTGTCGCTCCCTTTTGTCTATTTTTTAAGGAGAAAGTATGCTGATTCAGAAAATAAAAACCTACAAGTGGCAGGCCTTGGCTTCGCTCCTGATGACAGGCTTGATGGTTGCTAGTTCACTTTTGCAACCGCGTTACCTGCAGGAAGTGTTAGACGCTCTCCTTGCTGGGAAATATGAAGCTATTTATAGTATCGGGGCTTGGTTGATTGGTGTGGCCGTGGTCGGTCTAGTTGCTGGTGGGCTCAATGTTGTCCTCGCAGCCTATATTGCTCAAGGAGTTTCATCTGACCTTCGAGAGGATGCCTTCCGTAAAATCCAAACCTTTTCTTATGCCAACATTGAACAATTTAATGCGGGAAATCTAGTCGTTCGCATGACAAATGATATCAACCAGATTCAGAACGTGGTTATGATGAGTTTTCAAATTCTTTTTAGGCTCCCTCTCTTGTTCATCGGTTCGTTTATCTTGGCGGTTCAAACACTACCTTCTCTGTGGTGGGTGATTGTCCTCATGGTAGTCTTAATTTTTGGTTTGACTGCTGTCATGATGGGGATGATGGGGCCTCGTTTTGCCAAATTTCAAACCCTTCTTGAACGCATCAATGCCATTGCCAAGGAAAATCTGCGGGGTGTTCGAGTGGTCAAGTCCTTTGTCCAAGAAAAAGAGCAGTTTGCGAAGTTTACGGAGGTTTCAGACGAGCTACTCGGTCAAAATCTTTACATCGGTTATGCCTTTTCAGTAGTGGAACCTTTTATGATGTTGGTCGGTTATGGGGCGGTATTCCTCTCTATTTGGCTAGTTGCAGGGATGGTTCAGTCGGATCCGTCAGTTGTTGGCTCCATTGCTTCCTTTGTCAATTACCTAAGCCAGATTATCTTTACCATTGTCATGGTTGGATTTTTGGGAAATTCTGTCAGTCGTGCCATGATTTCTATGCGTCGTATTCGAGAAATTTTGGATGCAGAGCCAGCCATGACCTTCAAGGATGTCCCAGATGAAGAGTTGGTCGGCAGTCTTAGCTTTGAAAATGTGACCTTTACCTATCCAATGGATAAGGAACCGATGCTGAAAGATGTGAGCTTTACTATTGAACCTGGTCAAATGGTTGGTGTAGTTGGAGCGACTGGTGCAGGAAAATCAACCTTGGCTCAATTGATTCCACGTCTCTTTGACCCACAGGAAGGGGCTATCAAAATCGGAGGCAAGGATATTCGCGAAGTGAGTGAAGGAACCCTGCGTAAAACAGTTTCTATCGTTCTTCAACGTGCCATTCTCTTTAGTGGAACCATTGCAGACAACTTGAGACAGGGTAAGGGTGATGCCACTCTATTTGAAATGGAACGCGCAGCTAATATTGCCCAGGCTAGTGAATTCATTCATCGTATGGAGAAAACCTTTGAAAGTCCAGTTGAGGAAAGGGGAACCAATTTCTCTGGTGGGCAAAAGCAAAGGATGTCGATTGCTCGTGGAATTGTCAGCAATCCACGTATTCTGATTTTTGACGATTCGACCTCAGCCTTGGATGCCAAGTCAGAGCGCCTGGTTCAGGAAGCCTTGAATAAGGACTTGAAGGGAACAACAACTATTATCATCGCTCAAAAGATTAGCTCGGTAGTTCATGCAGACAAGATCTTGGTTCTAGATCAAGGACGATTGATTGGTCAAGGCACGCATGCAGACTTGGTTGCTAACAATGCCGTTTACCGTGAAATCTATGAAACACAGAAAGGAAAGGAGGAGTAAAATGAAGACAGTTCAATTTTTTTGGAATTATTTTAAAGTCTATAAGCTATCATTTGTAGTTGTTATCCTGATGATTGTTCTGGCAACTCTTGCCCAAGCCCTCTTTCCGGTCTTTTCTGGACAAGCAGTGACGCAGCTAGCTAATTTAGTTCAAGCTTATCAAGATGGCAATCCAGAACTTGTTTGGCAAAGCCTATCAGGAATCATGATCAATCTTGGCCTGCTGGTTTTGGTTCTTTTTATCTCTAGTGTCATATACATGTGTCTCATGACGCGCGTGATTGCAGAATCGACCAACGAGATGCGCAAAGGCCTCTTCGGTAAGCTTGCTCGCTTGACGGTTTCTTTCTTTGACCGCCGACAAGATGGCGATATCCTGTCTCGTTTTACCAGTGATTTGGATAATATCCTCCAAGCCTTTAACGAAAGCTTGATTCAGGTCATGAGTAATATTGTTTTATACATTGGTCTGATTATTGTCATGTTTTCGAGAAATGTGACGCTGGCGCTCATCACCATTGCCAGCACACCAGTGGCTTTCCTCATGCTGATTTTCATCGTGAAAATGGCACGCAAATACACCAACCTCCAGCAAAAAGAGGTAGGGAAACTCAACGCCTATATGGACGAGAGTATCTCAGGTCAGAAAGCTGTCATTGTCCAAGGAATTCAAGAGGATATGATGGCAGGATTTCTTGAGCAAAATGAGCGCGTGCGCAAGGCGACCTTTAAAGGAAGAATGTTCTCAGGAATTCTTTTCCCTGTCATGAATGGTATGAGTCTGGTTAATACAGCCGTCGTCATCTTTGCTGGTTCAGCTGTACTTTTGAATGATAAGTCTATTGAAACCAGTACAGCCCTAGGTTTGATTGTTATGTTTGCCCAATTTTCACAGCAGTACTACCAGCCTATTATCCAAGTTGCAGCTAGTTGGGGAAGTCTTCAGTTGGCCTTTACAGGTGCTGAACGGATTCAGGAAATGTTTGACGCAGAGGAAGAAATCCGACCTGAAAAGGCGCCGATCTTTACTCAGTTGCAAGAAGGTGTTGAAATTAGTCATATTGATTTTTCATACTTGCCTGATAAACCTATTTTGAAAGATGTCAGCATTTCTGCCCCTAAAGGCCAGATGACAGCGGTTGTTGGTCCGACAGGTTCAGGGAAAACGACTATTATGAACCTCATCAATCGCTTTTATGATGTTGATGCTGGTGGTATTTATTTTGATGGGAAAGACATCCGTGACTATGACTTGGATAGTCTCAGAAGCAAGGTGGGGATTGTCTTGCAAGATTCGGTCTTGTTTAGCGGAACGATTCGAGACAATATCCGTTTCGGTGTGCCAGATGCTAGTCAAGAAATGGTTGAGGCAGCAGCCAAGGCAACCCATATTCACGACTATATCGAAAGCTTACCTGACAAATACGATACCCTTATCGATGATGATCAAAGCATCTTCTCAACAGGCCAGAAACAATTGATTTCTATCGCTCGAACCCTGATGACAGATCCAGAAGTTCTCATTCTCGATGAAGCAACTTCAAACGTAGATACGGTGACAGAAAGCAAGATTCAGCATGCCATGGAGGCGGTTGTAGCAGGCAGAACCAGTTTCGTCATTGCTCACCGTTTGAAGACCATCCTCAATGCAGACCAGATTATTGTTCTCAAAGATGGAGAAGTCATTGAACGCGGTAACCACCATGAACTTTTGAAACTAGGTGGCTTCTATTCAGAACTCTATCACAATCAATTTGTCTTTGAATAAGAAAAAAGTTGTCCTATGCGGGCAGCTTTTTCTTGTCCATAAAAAATATTTATCACAAACTTAAAAAAAACATATTAGACGAAAGGCATTTTGAGTGATATGATAGGACTATCGTTATACTCAATGAAAATCAAAGAGTAAACTAGGAAGCTAGCCGCAAGCTGTACTTGAGTACGGTAAGGCGACGCTGACGTGGTTTGAATTTGATTTTCGAAGAGTATTAACATTCGAAAGGAGAGACATCATGCCTAGAACGGTTGTAGGAGTTGCTGCAAATCTATGTCCCGTAGACGCAGAGGGCAAAAACATTCATTCATCTGTATCTTGTAGATTCGCAGAGAGCATTCGTCAAGTCGGTGGTCTCCCTTTAGTCATTCCTGTTGGTGATGAGTCAGTTGTTCGCGATTATGTAGAAATGATTGACAAACTTATCTTGACAGGCGGTCAAAATGTCCATCCTCAGTTTTATGGAGAGAAAAAGACCATCGAGAGTGATGATTACAACCTAGTGCGTGACGAATTTGAATTGGCGCTCTTGAAAGAAGCGCTTCGTCAGAATAAACCAATCATGGCAATCTGTCGCGGTGTCCAACTTGTCAATGTTGCCTTTGGGGGAACTCTCAATCAAGAAATCGAAGGCCACTGGCAAGGACTACCTTTCGGGACATCTCATTCTATTGAGACAGTAGAAGGAAGTGTGGTGGCTAAGTTATTTGGAAAAGAAAGTCAAGTTAATTCCGTTCATCGTCAGAGTATTAAAGATTTGGCACCTAATTTCCGTGTAACTGCTATTGACCCAAGAGACCAGACCATCGAAGCGATTGAGTCTATCGATGAGCACCGCATTATTGGTTTGCAGTGGCATCCAGAGTTTCTGGTTAATGAAGAAGATGGCAATTTAGAATTATTTGAGTATTTATTGAATGAACTGTAACGACTGGAACATCTAGTCGTTCTTTCTTTTATTTTTTCAAAATTTTTGGAATGTGGGATTTTTACGCAAACGTTTGAATTCTGATAAAAATTGGAGAAATTCGACAAAAAACTTGAAAAAAACGAAGGTAAGCGTTATGATAGAAAAGAAGAAATATTGGAGGAATAACATGTCACATATTAAATTTGATTATTCAAAAGTTTTAGACAAATTTGTTGCACCACATGAAGTGGAATACATGCAATCACAAGTAACAGCAGCAGATGAATTGATCCGTAAAGGAACTGGTGCTGGTAGCGACTTCTTGGGATGGTTGGACCTTCCTGAAAACTATGACCGCGAAGAATTTGACCGCATCTTGAAAGCTGCTGAGCAAATCAAATCAGACAGCGATGTTTTGGTTGTAATCGGTATCGGTGGATCTTACCTTGGTGCGAAAGCAGCAATCGACTTCTTGAACCACCACTTTGCAAACTTGCAAACAAAAGAAGAACGCAAGGCTCCACAAATCCTTTACGCAGGAAACTCAATCTCATCTACTTACCTTGCTGACTTGGTAGAGTACGTAGCTGACAAAGACTTCTCGGTAAACGTGATTTCTAAATCAGGTACAACAACTGAACCAGCTATCGCTTTCCGTGTCTTCAAAGAACTTTTGGTTAAGAAATACGGTCAAGAAGAAGCAAACAAACGTATCTATGCAACAACTGACCGCCAAAAAGGCGCTGTTAAGGTTGAAGCAGATGCTAACGGTTGGGAAACATTTGTTGTTCCAGATGATATCGGTGGACGCTTCTCAGTATTGACAGCCGTTGGTTTGCTTCCAATCGCAGCATCAGGAGCTGACATCAAAGCCCTTATGGAAGGTGCGAATGCAGCTCGCAAAGACTACACTTCAGATAAAATCTCTGAAAACGAAGCTTACCAATACGCAGCAGTTCGTAACATCCTTTATCGTAAAGGCTATGCAACTGAGATCTTGGTAAACTACGAGCCATCACTTCAATACTTCTCAGAATGGTGGAAACAATTGGCTGGTGAATCAGAAGGAAAAGACCAAAAAGGTATCTACCCAACTTCAGCCAACTTCTCAACTGACTTGCACTCACTTGGTCAATTTATCCAAGAAGGAACTCGTATCATGTTTGAAACAGTTGTCCGTGTTGACAAACCTCGTAAAAACGTGATTATCCCTAGCTTGGAAGAAGACCTTGATGGACTTGGTTACCTTCAAGGAAAAGACGTTGACTTTGTAAACAAAAAAGCGACTGACGGTGTTCTTCTTGCCCACACAGATGGTGATGTACCAAACATGTACGTGACTCTTCCAGAGCAAGACGCTTTCACTCTTGGTTACACTATCTACTTCTTCGAATTGGCTATCGCTCTTTCAGGTTACTTGAATGCTATCAACCCATTTGACCAACCAGGTGTTGAAGCTTACAAACGTAACATGTTTGCCCTTCTTGGAAAACCAGGATTTGAAGAATTGAGCAAAGAACTTAACGCACGTCTATAATAGAAGAAAAGAGTGGTTTGTCCACTCTTTTTACTCTCTTTATCCATAGAAATTGGACTCAGCCAAGACTTGTGATATAATATAGAGAGCAAAAAGGCAGACGCCTAGAGACTTTATAGGAGAAACTATGTCAAAAGATATCCGCGTACGTTACGCACCAAGTCCAACAGGACTACTACACATCGGGAATGCCCGTACAGCATTGTTCAACTACCTTTACGCACGTCATCATGGTGGAACTTTTATCATTCGTATCGAAGATACTGACCGTAAACGTCATGTCGAGGATGGTGAACGTTCACAGCTTGAAAACCTTCGTTGGTTAGGTATGGATTGGGATGAAAGCCCAGAAACACATGAAAATTACCGCCAGTCTGAGCGTTTGGACTTGTATCAAAAATACATAGACCAACTGTTAGCTGAAGGAAAAGCCTACAAATCTTACGTTACAGAAGAAGAGTTGGCAGCTGAACGCGAACGCCAAGAAGCAGCTGGCGAAACACCTCGATATATCAACGAATACCTTGGTATGAGTGAAGAAGAAAAAGCAGCTTACATCGCAGAACGTGAAGCAGCAGGGATCATCCCAACTGTTCGTTTGGCTGTCAATGAGTCAGGTATCTACAAGTGGCATGATATGGTCAAAGGTGATATCGAATTTGAAGGTGGAAATATCGGTGGTGACTGGGTTATCCAAAAGAAAGATGGTTACCCAACATACAACTTTGCCGTTGTCATTGATGATCATGATATGCAGATTTCTCACGTAATCCGTGGAGACGACCACATTGCTAATACACCAAAACAGCTCATGGTTTATGAAGCACTTGGTTGGGAAGCTCCAGAGTTCGGTCACATGACCTTGATTATCAACTCTGAGACTGGGAAAAAATTGTCTAAACGTGACACCAACACCCTTCAGTTTATCGAAGACTACCGTAAAAAAGGTTATTTACCAGAAGCAGTCTTTAACTTTATTGCTCTTCTTGGTTGGAACCCAGGTGGCGAAGATGAAATCTTCTCTCGTGAAGAACTCATTAAACTTTTCGATGAAAACCGCCTGAGCAAGTCTCCAGCAGCCTTTGACCAGAAAAAACTCGACTGGATGAGCAATGACTATATCAAGAATGCAGACCTAGAAACTATCTTTGAAATGGCAAAACCATTCTTAGAGGAAGCAGGCCGTTTAACTGACAAGGCTGAAAAATTAGTTGAGCTATATAAACCACAAATGAAATCAGTAGATGAGATTATCCCATTGACAGATCTCTTCTTCTCAGATTTCCCAGAATTGACCGAAGCAGAGCGTGAAGTCATGGCGGGTGAAACAGTCCCAACAGTTCTTGAAGCCTTTAAAGCAAAACTTGAAGCGATGACAGATGCAGAATTTGTGACAGAAAATATTTTCCCACAAATCAAAGCTGTCCAAAAAGAAACAGGTATTAAAGGGAAAAATCTTTTCATGCCTATTCGTATTGCTGTTTCAGGTGAAATGCATGGTCCAGAATTGCCAGATACGATCTTTTTGTTAGGCCGTAAAAAATCAATCCAGCATATCGAAAATATGTTAAAAGAAATCTCTAAATAAGAAGGATGTAATAATGGACATCTGGGAAAAGATGTACGAAGAAGCACAGAAATTATATAATCCACATGAAGTATCTGATTTTGTTTATGCTAACCATGTCGTAGCCGCAGTAGAAGCAGAAGATGGACAAATATTTACAGGTTTCTGTATGGAGGGAACCTGTGGTGTTTTCCATCTCTGCGCAGAGCGTGCGGCACTCTTTAATATGTATCAATTCTCGGGACAAACTAAGGTTAAAAAAGTCTTAGCCTTTCGAGAGCAACCACCTTATGGTGGAAGTTCGGGTATGCCTTGTGGCGCTTGCAGAGAGTTCCTCTTAGAGTTGAACGCTGAAAATAAGGACGCAGAATTCATGATGGACTACGATACAAGAAAGACGGTGAAAATCGCAGAACTAATCCCATATTGGTGGGGAGAAGAACGTGCTTCTAAGTTTAATAATCAATAGAAGAGTCAGTATAATTCTGGCTCTTTTTACTTAATTTGAAAAAAGATAAAAAAAGTTGTTGACAAGTTAGAAAAAGTCTGTATAATAGTAAGAGTTGAAAATAACAGCTCAGGTCCGTTGGTCAAGGGGTTAAGACACCGCCTTT
>NZ_JALDUC010000012.1:0-52838 GCF_023109235.1 Streptococcus mitis | reverse complement strand
ATGGGACTTTTTTTCTACACAAAAATAGGCTCCATAATATTTATAGGAGATTTACCCACTACAAATATTATAGAGCCGGAATTTTTTATTCTTCAAAGAAAAATGGTGGAGCGAATTTTTTCAACTCTTCAAAGCATTTTTGAGCAGCTTCTGCATCTTCGCAGATGACAAGGCAGACATCATCACCACAGAGAGTAGCGATAGCGTCAGAGAAACTTAATGCATCAATGATAGAACCAAAGGATTGCGCAAGTCCAGGAAGGGTTTTAAGGAGGACTTGGTGTTGAACGGGACGCATCAAGACAAGAGCATCTTCCATGTAGATTTCGAGACGTTTCTCCCATTTTGAGATAGAGCCTGTATTGAGCACGTAGTAAGAGTTGTCTTCTTCACGTACTTTTGAGAGGTTCATACTTTTAATATCTCTCGAAAGTGTAGCTTGTGTAACTTGAATATCATTATCGGCAAGAAGAGCTTGTAGCTCAGCTTGAGTATGAATCTTGTTTTTCGTTACAAGAGCTCGTATGAGTTGGTGTCGGTGTTCAGATTTATTCATAAAATGTTACTCCTTGTACTGGGTACAGAAAGCGTGGACGGAACGAAATCGTCAGTCGGGTGGTAAGCGGTATTGTCACGTATGATGATTTCAAAGTCAGTAGTATAGGACTAAATGGAGAAAATCCCACTCTTTTAACTTGTCACTAGTTGAGTGTAGATGAATTGGGTATCTATCCGTTTATCTACATTGGTGTCCTCTACTAACAGTAAATCATTCAATTAGGGTAGCCTTTTGTCACGACTTATTGTGAATTTATGATTAATGTTAATTCACAAAGATTTTTCAACATGTGGTGTGGTAGCGAGTATTATTAATGAGTACACATGTTGGTTAGGGTTTTAGTATCTTTTGTCAAAGCTTCCGTGTAGACCTATCATAAGCCTATATCGGGATTGCATTTGATACCAAGTGTATGTTTGTTTCAACTGTTCAAGTGGAAATCTTCCATATAGAAAGTCTGATATATTATGCCTTTTGACAAGGTAGGATAAGAGTAGACTGTTCAAGATCAACAGTCAGGTGGTAAGCGGTGTTATCACGGATTGTGATTTCAAAGTCAGTAGTATAGAGTACTAAACGAAGAGTATCTCCTTCTTTTAACTTGTAAATAGTTGGTTGCAGTTTAAACTGGATATCCATCCATTCATCTGCAGTAATATCCTCTACCAACAGTAAATCATTTCTATTTTGTAAATTGAGATAGCCTTTTGTCACGACTCGTTGTGTATTTTCACGAAAAGGCAATTCGTTGAGATTTTCCAACATATGGTAGCGACCGTTGTCAATGGTTCTAGCACTTAAAACAGCTGGATAAGGTTGCAGGTATTTCTTCTGTCCAAATTCTAGCAGTTGGGCAGATAAGAGCCCCTTATTTATACTGGATTTGATACGAAGATTGAGTTGGGCACGACCGTTCAAGTGAAGATCTTTGGTTACAGGAAGGTCAATAGTAATCTGATTGGTTTTTCCTTGATAGAGTTCTGTATTGAAGGTCTGGTAGGTCTTACCATAGCGCTCAAAATCCTTATCTGGGTACTGGTTTTGAATGACTTTCTCTTCTTGACCAAGTGAGAAGGTTTCAAAGTTTTCTTGCCCACCGAAGGTATCAAGTGATAGCCAAGTCTGAGGGGCTGTATTGTCCTGCCAAATGACAGTAGGAAGTTGGAAATCTGTATCTTGTCCCAGTAATTTCTTTGTCAATAAGGCGTTCATGGACTCACGGAAGTCAATGGACTGCCAGTTGTTCATGTACACATGGGCGCCATTATGGAAAAAGAGATGCTTGTTTATATGAGCAGGAAGGGCGTGAAACATCTGGTAAACATGAAGTGGTTTGACATTCCAATCCTGTGAACCATGAGTAAAGACAACCTCTGCCTTTACCTTATGGGCATTGAGCAGATAATTGCGATCATGCCAAAATTGATTGTAGTCACCAGATTTGCGATCTAACTGCTCTTTTACTTTTTCTAAGTCAGCTTGGTGAGCCTCATTACCACGGATATAATCACCAGCCAAGAGATTACGAGAGTAGGTTAGTTCAGCAAGGGAGTCAAAGTCCTCACCTGGATAACCACCTGGGCTAGTTACTAGACCGTTTTCACGGTAGTAGTTGTACCACGAAGAAATACCAGCCTCGGCAATAATAACCTCTAAACCATCTACACCTGTAGTCGCAAGACCATTGGACATGGTACCTAGATAGGAAAGTCCAGTTGTAGCTACTTTTCCGTTTGACCAGTCAGCCTTGACTTGACGTTGGCACGTGTGGTCGGTAAAGGCACGGCAACGGCCATTGAGCCAGTCGATGACATTTTTATAAGCCTCGATTTGCTGGTAGTCCCCATTAGTCATGAAACCAGTAGAGTCTTTGGTACCGACACCTGAGACATAGAGATTAGCAAAACCTCGTGGAAGGAAGTAGTCGTTGAGAGTATAGCTAGCGTTGATGTGCGTTAGCTTTTCCTCAGCTTCTGACACAAGCTCAGCTTGACCTTGGGGTTGGACGAGATTGAGTTGAGGTTCTTCAAGCTCAATCTTGTGAGCAGGTTTGACCTCAAGTTCACCCTCCATCTTGTAGAGGGCCTTATCACTAGCCTTGTCATTGGTTCCCTGATGGTAGGGGCTAGCTGTCATGATAGCAGGAATTTGGCCGTCATAACGAGGACGAATAATGCTGACCTTGACTAAGTCTGGAAGACCTTTTTGGTCAGTATCGACACGTGACTCAACGTAAACGACTTCTCGAATGGCATCATGGCTAGAAAAAGTAGCCAAACTCTTGCCGTTAAAGTAGCGATAGTCATTATCCTCAGAAATAAGACCGTCACTGACAAGTTGGTCGATAAGAGTGTTCCCCTTTTTGGTACGAGTATTGAGTAACTGATAGAGATTTTCAATCAAGTCACCATATACAATAGGAAATCCAGACTCTTTACGAAAAACATCACTGTCTTCAAAGTCAACCAAATAAGAAAAACCTAAAAGTTGAAAGGCTACAGTATAGAAAATATCTGCAGTCAACTCTTTATCTGATTGAAAAAATGTCAGTAAGTCAGTTTCTTTATCAACTGCTAAACTGGATAGAGGATAGGTGCTATCTTTAAAATTAAAAAAGAAACGAATGAGAAACGCTTCAAGCATTTTTTTATTTGTGATGTTGACTGGTAAATCAAATCCATACTTTTTTAATTCAAAGATAATTGTATCTCTAGGTAGCGCTAAATAGCTAAATCGATTAAAACGCATAAAACCTCCAGTAAAATTATACTTTAATTTATTATATCAAAAAAGCAAAAAAAATACCAAGATAAAGTCAAAAACAAAATAGTATATAAATATAAACAATATCAAAAAACGATATATATATATATATATAATTATTTCTTTCTTGAACTGATAGCGTTTTTGTGATAAAATATATACTATATAATTGTAATTCGAAATTACATAAAAAAATGTGGAAAGTGAACATTATGTATAAATCAAAAAGACAAAAAAATAAATCTTTTGATTGGTATGGCTTGAGCCAACGTTTCTCTATTCGTAAGTATCATTTTGGTGCTGCGAGTGTGCTGTTGGGGACAGCCTTGATTTTGGGTGCTGCCCAAACGACTGCCAAAGCAGAAGAAACAGCTACTGAAAATAAAACAGAAGCTGTGGCATCTGCTCCAAAAGATGATAAGGTAAGTGAGAATGTCGCAAATGAGACGGCACCAGCTCTTTCTGCTACGACAGAAGCGGCTGTAGTAGAAAAGCCGGCCTTGAGTGATGAGGAAGTTGCAAAATTAGCTGCTGAAGCATCTAAGAAAGATGAAAAAGTAGCTGAGACAGCTACAACTGAAAAAACAGAAGCAGCTGACAAAGAAAAAGCAACACTAACTGCTCCTTCGACTGACAAAAAAGCTGATAAAGCAGTTGATGAAAAAGCTGATAAAAAGGATGAAAAGAAAGCAGAAAACCCAATTACTGCTACTAAAACTGTCCTTGAACAGTTGACATCTGAAGCAGAAGTATTGAACACAACTGCCTCAAACTTTGCGGATAAAAAGGCAGAAGATAAAGCTGGAAAAGAAGCAATCGCAACTGCAGTAGCTTCAGCTAAGGTCCAAATCGAAGCTTCTAAGAAAGCTCTTGCGGCAGGAGAAATCACTAAGGAAGAATTGGATGCCCAACTCCAACGTATCTCATCAGCTATCGAAGCAGTTTATGCTGAGATGAAACGTGCAGGACACGTAGGTAAAGTAGAAGCAGTGTTGCCGGATGCAGCAGGATCTACTGTAGCAATTGCTAATCCTATTAACAAAGTTGTTGTAAATAATGTTGGTGATATTACTGAAGAAGAAGCACGTGCGATTGAAAAAGAAATTCGTACAGCCAACCCAACTTTAACAGCTGAAGATAAGATTGAAGTTAAACGAAAAGGTAACACAGGTCAAGCAGTAGCAACAGTAACGTTGGCGAATGGTAAGGTAGACCAAAATGGTAACAATACACATGATTTTGCCATAGCAGATGTTTCTTATGGTTCAGCTGGTGAAAAAAACTATAGTCAACTTCGTGAAGCAATCAACTGGTTTGACTTCGCTACTGCGTCTATTACATATGCTGATGGAACAAAAGTAGGTGCTGTTGAATATGTTAATAATCCAGCTATGGTTGATTTCACGAGCTCTAAAGGACGTCAAGAACGTGGCCGTTTTACAATGGTTCGTACAGTTATTGAATCTACAACTCATCCAGAGTTAGTAGGTAAGAAAACAAATGATCCGGCATTTTTAGCGTCTGGATTAGCTAAATATACATTGTGGAAAACATATGATCATGTGAAACATGAAGTGCAACAAGGTCTATCTGAAGGACGATTTAATAATGAAATATTTGAGGTTCTTCAAGAAGGAATGCGTTTCGATGTACCAACTAAGGTAAAAGGTTATACATTAAGTGCAACAGTAAGTTCCCTTTCTCGTAAAAAAGTTACCACAGAAACATATACTTTAAATAAAGCTAATGGTGAACCTGAAAATATCAACAGAAGCCCTGTTGATGGTGTTGTTCAACGTGAAGACGTCATTGTAACAAGACAAGATCCGAACTGGAGTCATTTACGATTAGCAGGATTTGAAACTAAATATGAAGATTCAAACGGGGTAACTCGTGAACGATTAACTGCCTTTGCTCCAGCTTATGATGGTGGTAACGTTGGGGTTAAGTTCCAATTATCAGCAACATATAATGGACGCCCAGTCGCGGTTAATGCGATTGCAGTTGATTCAGAAGATTTAGGTGCGGCAGAATTTACTCAGTTCGAATCTGATGGAACACCTTGGGAAGAGTTCATGCGTTTGAATAAAAACAAAACGGCTTCTAAAGGTTTATTCCCTAATAGAAATATTAACTCTAACTTTACATATACTTTCGATAGAAAAACAAATGCAAGGTTATCAACAGGTTATAATCTTTCTGAGTGGGCGAATAAAACGGAAACAGGTTATGGAAGCCAATTATTCGGACCTTTCAATTCAGGTATTAATGATGGTTATGATCTTCCTATAGGTCTTACTCAAAATGTTGAGAACTTAGGAGTTTACATTAATGCCAATGGTAGCCAATCAGCAACAGTAGGTTTCGTTATTTATGATGGTGGGGATGCACCAGCCTCTTATGGTTCAGCACAACACATCATTGGTAACTTTAATAAAGATAAGAATGGAACGCAAGTAACTGCGACACAACCATATTTAGGAGATGTTCCTGCAGATACAGACTTCCGTACAACAATCACTGAACCGAATGGAGCTTGGGTACTTGATGACTTAGTTAACTCAGAAGATTATAAAGAAATCAGTCTTGTTAGCGGTTCAACGCAAGTTACAAACTCTAAAGGTCAATCAGGAACATACTTATTAGATGGTAAAAACCCTGTAATTCGTATGGCTGATGGAACGCAAGTAGCGATTAAAAATGGTGAAATTCTATCAACAGCTAATACATTACAAGGTGGAGATGGTTTACCAATTAAAGGTCTATACAATCAAGCAACACGTGGACTTGGTGTAGGTAACCTACCTGATGAAGGTGAAGGACAACTTCTTGATCCAGCAGTAGCAACTAAATACACACTACGTCATGCAAGTGAAAATGAATATATCTTAAAAGGTGTCAAAGTTAATCGTGGTGTTAATAATGATGTGGCTTATGTTCGTGGATGGGTTGACTTTAACGGTAACGGTAAATTTGATCTTTATGAATCATCTGAATTAGTAACAGCTAATGCTGATGGAACTTATGACATTACATTTAAGAATACACCACAATTATTAAACACATCAGTAGATAATCTTGGTGTTCGTTTACGTGTTTCTGTAGACCAAAACGACTTGAGATTACCAACAGGATTGGCATCTTCAGGGGAAGTAGAAGACTTTGTTGCGAACGTTATTCACCCACCTCGTGGAACACGTCATGAAACAAAAGATTATCAAGGGAAAAAACAAGAAGTGAATTTCCCAACTAACGCTATGTTTACCGCAAGTGGTAAAACAATTGAATCAAACTATAAACAATGGGCACAAATTGATGATAATACAGCGCCTAAGATGGTGCTAAATGATACAGTTGTAAAATCTGAAGAACCAACAGGTAAAACAGTTGAGGTGAAAGACAAACTAAGCCAAACAATTTACAATGGTACTGAGGTAGTCGTTAAAGATGCGAGAGGAAATACTCTTGGTACAGCTGTTAAAGTATTGAATAAATTAACAGGTAAAACAGAATACTATCTATCTGAATACACTGAATATGATACAGCAGGAAATAAAGTTGGGGTCTATAAACTAAACGAAGATTCTGCGGAAAACAAAAATTCTAAACAAGGTAGTTTGAGTTTTACAAAAATCACTTTTGAACCAGAAAAAGGATTTGTAGGTACAGCTAAAGGGGTAGCTATCCGTGCGTGGGATAATAATGGAAGTCACACTGGATGGGAAGCTACAGAAGATACAATTAGAGAATCTTTAACAAGTACGACTTTAGCAGAAAAAGATAAGGTATTAGAAAATGTAAACAATGGAAATAACGGTGCCAAGTCTATGGATACAAGTTATATTCCAACTGTTATTGACGTTCGTCCAGTAGGAGAAGATACAACTACAGAAGACGTTCAAGGAAAACCACAATCATCTAACCCTACAATTCCAACAAAAGGAACGGTTGAAACGATAACAAATGAATCTGTTGAAACTTCTAAACGAGTTGATATTTTAAATACAAGTGAGAAACCAACTTTTGCAACTAGAAAAGAAATTCCAGGGAAATTATATACAGAAGATACAACTGTCGATAAGGAAACAACTGTTACACTAACAGATGGAACAACAGTCACTTATAAACCAGCAGATAAAATTCCAGCAGGAACTACAATAGCGAATACTGGTGATGTGAATGTTACTGGAACAGGAAATGTCACTGTAAATAACATTCGATTAGTTTCAGGTACTACTATCCCTGCTGGTGCAAAACCTCAAAGCAATCACCCAGCACCAGTGGAAGTAAAAGTAACATTAGCGAATGGAACAGAGCAAACAATTCCAGCGGGAGGAACAATTCCAGCAGGAGCTACTATCAATACGCCATTTACTAATTCAGCTAATAATACATTCGACAATGTAACTTATAATACTGGACAAACAATTCCGCGTGAAACCGGAAATAAGATTTCAACTTTAGCCAAGGAAACATCAGCAGATCAGTTAGTTCCAAAAGGTGAAAGTATTACACTTAATGGAACAACTTACAACGCAAATAATGATGTGATTCCAAAAGGAACTCGTACTGCTGCGACATATGAAGACTTAATGAACGTAACTCTTCCAAATGCAGTTCACATCGATCCACAAACAGGAGAAGTGATAAGTGTTCCACGTCGTTACACTAAAGTAACTGATACAGAAATCGTAATTGAAAACGAAGGTACTTACACATTAAACCAAGATACTGGTGAAATTACTTTCACACCAGATCCTAAGTTCGTAGGAACTGGTACTGGTGTAGTAAAACAACAACCAGATGTTGACTATAACGATAAAGTAGCTGGGGACCCAGTAACAAGTAAATATGGTACAGACTTTGGTAAAGCAACTTATACACCAATCGTTAAGCCACAGTCAAAAGCTTCAATCACTCGTACAATTCATTATGTATATGAAGATGCTAATGATAATCCAGCAAGTCAAGATTCATATAAAGATAATGCTCCAATCGTAGCAATCGATAATACACCAGTTACTCGTACACAAACGATCGACTATACTCGTGAATACAAGATTTTCTCTGAAGCGGGTGCAACTGCTACAGATTTAGTAACTGCAAACCAAGTTACAGATGCAACAGGACATGTTTACAAGGTTGGAGATACAATTCCAGCAGGAACTCAGTTCAACCAAGGTTCAATTATCATCGGTAAATGGACTGCTTCAAGTGATGAAAACTCTAAATTTAAAGAAATTATATCGCCAACAGTAAAAGGATATACTGCTGAAGTAGTAACAGCTGACTTCACTCCTCGTGCTGACGGTAAGATGGGACACATCCATAATGGTAAACAACCTGTTGGATTATATACTCCAGTAGCTGACAATACTAAGGACGTTGGTGCATACGAACCATTAGTATCAGAAGTTCGTTCAGACGACAAAGATGACTTCGATATGTATGTTGTTTATAAAGCTGATAAACAAAAAGCGAATGTAACGTATATCGACTTAGATGCAACAGGAGATGCTCGTATTCTTGAAATACAAACAGCGGCAACTGCTCCTGCAACAAATCCAGATGCGAAAACAACTTATAACGTAGAGAAACTTCAAGGTAAATCTCATACGAAGATTCCTTACTTAACAGCAGAAACTATTAAGAAATATGAGGATCTTGGTTATGAATTAGTAACAGATGACTATACAAATGATGCTCAAGGTAAGGCTATCGCAGATGGACGCACATTTGATAATGATAAAGATGTTGATCAACCATTCAACGTATATCTACGTCATAAGAAAACTGAACTTTCAGCTTCAGACAACGAAACGAGAACAGTAACACGTTATATTGACTATGTTTATGCTGATAAAGCAGTAGCAGATGTAGCAGACAAAAATCTAGCTGATGAAATTCCAGCTGATAGAAAAGAAGCATTTGTAAAAGTTAATGATAATGACAAAGCGGATAGAGTAAAAGAAACTCTAACATTTACGCGTACTCGTAAACTTGATCTTGCAGCAACTTCAAGATTATATCCAGAAGAATATAAAAAATATAATGATGTTGTAAAAGCAAGTGGAGAAAATTCTAAAGCAGCTGAAGATGCAAAAGCTACATTATTTAAGTTTGTAGAAAATAAAGCTAAAGAAGCTAACGCAACAGCAGAAGCAACAGCAGCGGTTAGTTATGGTAAATGGGAAGCTTCAGCAGGAAAAATATCGAAGATTTCTCCAACAACAGGAGTGGAAACAGAAGTAACTCAAGAAGATAGTGATAGAAGATTTAATAATGTAACATCTCCTACTGTTCCAGGATATTTACCTGACAATGCCCTAGTAGAAGCAACAGCGGACATCGATCCAGAATCAAGTCCAGATAAACTGCTAGTTACTGTTAAATACTCTCCAGTAGATCAAAAAGCTGTAGTTAAATTCGTAGAAGTAGACCCTACTAATACAGATAAAGTCATTACTCCAGGTCTTGCAGATCCAATCGCAGTAACAGGTAAATCTGAAGCAGCTTACCCAGCTACAACAGCAACTTCAGTAACAGATAAGATTGCTGAGCTAGTTAAGAAAGGTTACGAACTAGTAAATAACGGATTTGTATCAACAGATAAATTCGATAAAGATGCTGCAGTTGATCAAGAATATGTTGTGAAATTCAAAGCTAAAGTAGTAGATGTTCCATCATTTGATCCAACTAAACCATCAAGTGACGACAATCCAAAACCAACTCCAGGTGTAACGCCAATCGATCCAAATAATCCAGATGGACCAAAATGGACCGAAGCATTAATCAACGCTGTAAAAGTACAAGAAGAAGTAACACGTACTATTAAGTATGTATACGAAGATGGTACTCCAGTAGCAGAATCTGATTTAACAAGTGTGGCTGATAAGAAAGTTAAAACACTTAAATTCACACGTTCTGGTAAGATTAATGTAGCGACAGGAGAAATCACATACGGAGATTGGTCGGCTGATCAAACATTCGAAGCAGTAACTTCTCCAACACTTGAGAAATACACTGCGGCAGTTGCAGGTGTAACACCAACAGTTGCAGATGTGCCAGCGAAAACTGTAGCGGCTACAGATAAAGACTTTGAAGAGACAGTAATCTACTCTACAAAACCAACAACTGTAGATCCTAACAAACCAACAGATCCAACAAATCCAAATGTTACTCCACAACCTGATGATGTAGTTCCTAACGATCCAAAAGGACGTACATACAGAGAACTAGGTTTAGTTGAAGAAGTAACACACACAGTTCACTACAAACTTGAAGACGGTTCAGATGCAGGTATCGCTGATAATGTACAAACATTAACATTTACACGTACCGCAGAGGTAGATCCAGTAACAGGAGCAATCTCTAACTACGGTACATGGAAAGCTAAAGGTGGAGATACAACAATTGATGCTGTAACAACACCAAATAAAGATGGATACGTGGCTTCAGCAAAAACATCTACAGAACGTACAAATGTATCAGCTACGGATAAAGATAGTGAAGAAACAATTATCTACCGTAAACTTGGTTCATATGTACCAGTAGTACCAGAAGGCATCACACCTCCGGCAGATGCTGACCTAAATCCAAAACCATATCCAAATGCAACTCCAGCAGATCCTACAAAACCAGGGACACCTACTGAAACTCCAGTAGTTCCATACATTCCTGGAACAACACCGGTAGGACCAAATGGAAAACCATTAACACCGAAAGATCCTAACGATCCAAGCAAAGGATATGAAGTACCAGACTTACCAACAGATCCAACAGAGAACACTACAATTACCTATGTTAAAGATGGATCACAAGTAGCGATTGTTCACTTCATCGAAGTAAACAGTGAAACGGATAAGACTGAAAAAGGTGCAGTTGCAGAATCAGTAGTAGATACTGGTGATACAGGAAAAGCATTCACTAAAGCTGCAGATGTAACAGCAACAATTGAAGCACTAAAAGCTAAAGGTTATACAGTTGTAGAAAACAACTACCCAACAGATGGTACATTCGATGCAGATTCTAAGACTAACCAAGTATACAAAGTCCTAGTAACTGCTAAGCCAATTACTGTAAATCCAAACGACCCAACTCCAACTAAAGATCAACCAATCGATCCAAATAATCCAACAGGACCAAAATGGACTCCAGAGTTAATCAAAGAGTTAGAAGACGGACGTAAAGAGGAAGTGAAACGTACAATCAAGTATGTTTACGCAGATGGTTCAAAGGCTGCTGATTCAGTACAAGAAACTAAAGAGTTCAAACGTTCAGCAACTATCAATCCAGTAACTGGTAAGGTTACATTCGGAGAATGGTCACCAGCTCAAACATTTGAAGCTGTAACTTCACCAAAAGTTACAAACTTCACTCCAGATAAAGAGACTGTACCAGCGACAGAAGTAACAGCAACTGCTGAGGATATTACTGAAACAGTAATCTATACTACCAAACCAGCAAATATCGATCCAAGTAAGCCAGTAGATCCAAATACTCCAAATGTTACTCCTAAACCTGAAGACAAAGTACCAAACGATCCAAAAGGACGTACTTACAAAGAATTAGGATTAATCGAAGAAGTAACACACACAGTTCACTACAAACTAGCTGACGGATCAGATGCAGGTATCCCTGACAATGTACAAACATTAACATTCACTCGTACAGCTGACTTAGATCCAGTAACAGGAGCAATCTCTAACTTTGGTACATGGACAGCTAAAGACAATGATACAACAATCGACGCTGTAACAACTCCAAACAAACCAGGATATGTAGCTTCAGCAGCTAAATCTACAGAGCGTACAGAGGTTAAAGCTACTGATAAAGATAGCGAAGAAACAATCATCTACCGCAAACTTGGTTCATATGTGCCAGTAATTCCAGAAGGAGTAACACCTCCAGCGGATGCTGACTTAACACCAAAACCATATGAAGATCCAACCAGTGAAGATCCTACAAAACCAGGAACACCTACTGAAACTCCAGTAGTACCATACATCCCTGGAACAACACCAGTAGGTCCAAACGGTAAACCATTAACTCCGAAAGATCCTAACGATCCAACGAAAGGATATGAAGTACCGAAACAGCCAGAAGATCCAACTCAAAACACTACAATTACGTATGTTAAAGATGGTTCTCAAGTAGCTCTAGTTCACTTCATTAAAGAGGATGGTACTGCAGTTCACGTATCAGTTGCGGAAGCAGGAGATACAGGTAAAGCAATCAAGACAACAAACATTGATAACGTTAAAGCTGAATTAGAAGCTAAAGGTTATGAAGTTGTTGCTCCAACTGATGCAGCTTATACAGCAGAACGTGTAGCATTCTACGCAGAAGCTAACCGTACATTTGATGACAAGGATGACAAAGGTAATGATGGAATTAGTCAAGTTTACTATGTAATCGTTAAAGAGGGAATCACTCCAATCGATCCAGATAAACCGCTAGATCCAAACAATCCAAATACAACTCCAAAACCAGGAGACAAAGTACCTGGAGATCCAAAACAACGTACATACGAACAACTAGGATTACTAGATGAAGTAAATCGTACAATCAACTACAGATATGCGAATACTGATAAAGTAGAAGAAGCTAAACGTGGTCAAGAAGCTGCAGCTACTGTAGAACAAAAACTTCGTTACTCTCGTAAAGGTGACCTAAACAAAGTAACAGGTGAAATCACTTATACTTCTGATTGGACAGCACCACAAACATTAGCAGAAGTAACTTCTCCAGTTATCGAAGGATATGTTGCGGACATTAAAGCAGCTGAAAAAGTAGAGAACGTTGCTCATGATGCAGCTGATTCAGTAGTGAACGTTGTTTACTCACCACTAGGTAAATATGTACCAAAAGTACCAGAAGGATTCGAAGTTCCAAAAGTTGAGAAACCTCAATATCCAAATGATCCAACAGATCCAACTAAACCAGGAACACCAACAACAGTGATTCCTCATGTTCCAGGAACAACTCCAAAAGATCCAAATGGAAATCCACTGAAACCAGTAGATCCAAATGATCCAAGTAAAGGATATGTTCCACCAACACCTGAAAATCCAACAGAAGATACGCAAATCACTTATGAGAAAGATACTCAAAAAGCGAAAGTAACTTATGTGGTAGAAGGAACAGGAACAGTACTTCACACAGATAACCTAAAAGGTAAATCTGGAGACCCAATCGAGTACTCAACAGTAGCTAAACTTGCTGAATTGAAAGCTCTAGGATATGACTTAGTAAGTGACGGATTCACAACTGCTACAGATAAGAACTACGATAAAGATACGAAAGTAGATCAAAGCTTTGTAGTAACAGTTAAACCACACGTTGAGCCAATCAAACCAGTAGATCCAGAAAATCCAAATGATCCAAATAAACCAAAACCGGGTGATCCAATCGATCCTAAGAACCCTGATGGACCAAAATGGACTGAAGATCTAATCAAGAAGATTGATACAACTCGCCACGTGAACCGTACAATTAAGTATGTTAACGAAAAAGGTGAGGAAGTAGCTAAGAAAGTAACTGATAAAGTTACATTCAATCGTGAAGCTAAGATCAATTCAGTAACAGGTGAAATCACTTACGGTAACTGGACAGCTAAAGATGGAGATACAACATTCGATAAAGTTGAATCACCAGTCGTTAACGGATACATCCTGAAAGATGCCAAACAAAAAGAAGTAGCAGCTACAACAGGATTAACTGCAGACTCTAAAGATGAAAACATCGAAGTAGTTTACACTAAACTTGGTTCATGGGTACCGAAAGTACCAGAAGGTGAAACACCAATTGATCCACTTCCATATCCAAATGATCCGAACGATCCAACTAAACCAGGAAACGATAGACCAATCGTTCCTTACGTACCAGGAACTACACCAAAAGATCCAAATGGAAACCCACTGAAACCAGTAGATCCAAACGATCCAAGTAAAGGATATGTTCCACCAACACCTGAAACCCCAACAGAAGATACTGAAATCACTTATGAGAAAGATACTCAGAAAGCAAAAGTAACTTATGTGGTAGAAGGAACTGGAACAGTACTTCACACAGATAACCTAGAAGGTAAATCTGGAGAACCAATCGACTACAGTACAGTAGCTAAACTTGCTGAATTGAAAGCTCTAGGATATGACTTAGTGAGTGACGGATTCACAACTGCTACAGATAAGAACTACGATAAAGATACGAAAGTAGATCAAAGCTTCGTAGTTACAGTTAAACCACACGTTGAGCCAATCAAACCAGTAGATCCAGAAAATCCAAATGATCCAAATAAACCAAAACCAGGTGAACCAATCGATCCTAAGAACCCTGATGGACCAAAATGGACTGAAGATCTAATCAAGAAGATTGATACAACTCGCCACGTGAACCGTACAATCACATACGTTAACGAAAAAGGTGAGGAAGTGGCTAAGAAAGTAACAGATAAAGTTACATTCACTCGTGAAGCTAAGATTAACTCTGTAACAGGTGAGATCACATACGGTAACTGGACAGCTAAAGATGGAGATACAACATTCGATAAAGTTGAATCACCAGTCGTTAAAGGCTACATCCTGAAAGATGCCAAACAAAAAGAAGTAGCAGCTACAACAGGATTAACTGCAGACTCTAAAGATGAAAATATCGAAGTTGTCTACACTAAACTTGGTTCATGGATTCCAAAAGTACCAGAAGGTTCTACACCAGTTCCTCCGGTTACGTATCCAAACGATCCAAAAGATCCAACTAAACCTGGAACTGATAAACCTAAAGTGCCTTATGTACCAGGATTTATCCCTGTAGATCCAGAAGGACAACCATTGAAACCAGTTGATCCAAATGATCCAACAAAAGGATACGAAGTACCAGAAGTACCTGGTGATCCAACGAAAGATACACCAATCAACTACATTCCTAAGGATCCTACACCAAATCCAACTCCTTACCCAGGCCCAACTCCAGCTCCAACTCCTAAACCAGAGCCTAAGCCGGAACCAAAACCTGAGCCAAAACCAGAACCAGAAACTCCACAACCTGTAACACCTGCAGATAATGGAGATAACAACGGAAATAATAATGGTACTCCAGCTCAACCAGCAGCGCCTTCTACACCTCAATACATGGATGGTCAACGTGAACTTCCAAATACAGGTACAGAAGATCATGCAAGCCTTGCAGCACTTGGACTTCTAGGAGCCCTAAGTGGATTTGGATTGATTGCTCGTAAGAAAAGAGAAGATGAAGAATAATCATTTTGATTCTTATTAGATGCTAACTTGCAATCAGACAAAGAAAGAACTTGAGATTTAACATCTCAGGTTCTTTTCTTTCTCTTTTTGAAAATGGTATAATATAGTGAGAACGATAGAGGAGAAGTGTAAATTGATTGCGCAACTGGATACAAAAACAGTCTATAGTTTTATGGAGAGTGTCATTTCGATTGACAAGTATGTGAGAGCAGCTAAAGAATATGGCTATACTCATCTGGCCATGATGGATATTGACAATCTTTATGGGGCTTTTGACTTTCTAGAGGTTACAAAAAAATATGGCATTCATCCTTTATTAGGGCTTGAAATGAATGTACTTATAGATGATAAGGATTTGAATCTGCGTTTTTTAGCTCTATCTAGTGTGGGTTATCAGCAGTTGATGAAACTTTCAACAGCCAAGATGCAGGGGGAGAAAACTTGGTCAATTCTGTCTCAGTATCTAGAGGATATTGCGGTCATTGTGCCTTATTTTGAAGAGATTGAGTCGCTAAATCTAGGCTGTGATTACTATATTGGAGTTTATCCAGAAACACTGGCAAGCGAATTTCATCATCCTATTTTACCCCTCTATCGGGTCAATGCCTTTGAAAGCAGGTATAGAGAAATTCTGCAAGTGTTAACAGCGATTAAAGAAAATCTTCCCCTTAGAGAAGTTTCCTTGCGCTCACGACAAGATGTCCTTATATCGGCAAGTTCTTTAGAGAAACTATTTCAAGAACGTTTTCCTCAGGCCTTGGACAATTTAGAAAAGCTTATTTCAGGTATTTCTTATGATTTGGATACTAGTCTGAAACTGCCTCGCTTTAATCCTGCTAGACCAGCAGTAGAAGAGTTGAGAGAACGCGCTGAATTGGGGCTTGTTCAGAAGGGGCTGACTGGTAAAGAATATCAAGACCGTCTAGACCAAGAATTGGCTGTTATTCATGATATGGGCTTTGACGATTATTTCTTAGTTGTTTGGGATTTGTTGCGTTTTGGACGTTCAAATGGCTATTATATGGGAATGGGACGGGGTTCTGCAGTCGGTAGTTTGGTTTCCTACGCCTTGGATATTACTGGGATTGATCCGGTAGAGAAAAATCTGATTTTTGAACGTTTCCTCAATCGTGAACGCTATACTATGCCTGATATTGATATTGATATTCCTGATATTTATCGTCCAGATTTTATCAGATATGTTGGCAATAAATATGGTAGCAAGCATGCTGCGCAAATCGTTACTTTTTCTACCTTTGGCGCCAAGCAAGCTCTTCGAGATGTTTTGAAGCGCTTTGGTGTGCCCGAGTATGAATTATCCGCAATTACTAAGAAAATCAGTTTTCGGGACAATCTCAAGTCAGCCTATGAGGGCAATCTCCAGTTTCGTCAGCAAATCAATAGTAAGTTAGAATACCAAAAAGCCTTTGAAATTGCCTGCAAGATTGAGGGATATCCAAGACAAACCTCTGTCCATGCAGCTGGTGTTGTAATCAGTGACCAAGATTTGACAGACTATATCCCACTAAAGCATGGTGACGAAATTCCACTGACTCAGTATGATGCACATGGAGTTGAATCTAGCGGGCTATTGAAGATGGATTTTCTGGGACTACGGAATTTGACCTTTGTTCAGAAAATGCAAGAGTTGCTTGCTGAAACAGAAGGTGTTAAGATAGCTATCAACGAGATTGATTTGGAAGACAAAGAAACGTTAGCTTTATTTGCATCTGGCAATACAAAAGGTATTTTTCAATTTGAGCAACCTGGTGCCATTCGGCTGCTTAAGCGTGTGCAACCAGTCTGTTTTGAAGATGTCGTAGCGACTACTTCTCTAAATAGACCAGGTGCTAGTGACTATATCAATAATTTTGTGGCGAGAAAGCATGGGCAGGAAGAAGTGACAGTTCTGGATCCAGTACTGGAGGATATTTTAGCTCCAACCTACGGCATCATGCTCTATCAGGAGCAGGTTATGCAGGTTGCTCAGCGATTTGCTGGATTTAGTCTTGGGAAAGCCGATATTTTGCGTCGGGCTATGGGGAAAAAGGATGCCTCTGCCATGCATGAAATGAGGGAATCCTTTATTCAGGGAGCATTAGAAGCTGGTCATACTAGGGAAAAGGCAGAGCAGGTCTTTGATGTTATGGAGAAGTTTGCAGGTTATGGCTTTAACAGATCTCACGCCTATGCCTACTCAGCCTTGGCCTTCCAGTTGGCTTATTTTAAAACACATTATCCAGCTATCTTTTATCAGGTCATGTTGAATTCTTCCAACAGTGATTACCTAACAGATGCACTTGAAGCAGGCTTTGAAGTAGCACCATTGTCCATCAATACCATCCCCTATCATGATAAAATTGCTAACAAGTCTATCTATCTAGGTTTGAAATCGATTAAGGGGCTCAGCAAGGATTTGGCGCTTTGGATTATTGAACATAGACCTTATTCTAACATTGAAGATTTTTTAGCTAAACTACCTGAGAATTATTTGAAACTTCCCTTGCTGGAACCTTTGGTAAAAGTTGGTCTTTTCGATTCATTTGAAAAAAATCGTAAAAAAGTATTCAATAATTTAGCTAATCTATTTGAATTTGTGAAAGTATTAGGAAGCTTATTTGGAGAGACCATCTATAGTTGGCAAGATTCGGAGGACTGGACGGAGCAAGAAAAATTCTACATGGAACAAGAGCTCCTAGGAGTAGGCGTCAGCAAACATCCTCTACAAGCTATTGCAAGTAAGGCTATTTATCCGATTACTCCTATTAGTAGTTTGTCAGAAAATAGCTATGCTATTATCTTGGTTGAAGTTCAGAAGATAAAAGTAATTCGTACAAAAAAGGGTGAAAATATGGCTTTCTTACAGGTGGATGACAGTAAGAAAAAATTGGATGTTACCCTCTTTTCAGATTTATATCGACAGGTTGGTCAGGAAGTAAGAGAAGGAGCCTTCTACTATATAAAAGGAAAAATTCAGTCACGTGACGGTCGTCTGCAAATGATTGCACAAGAAATAAGAGAAGCAGTTGCTGAGCGCTTTTGGATTCAGGTGAAAAATCATGACTCGGATCAAGAAATGTCACGTATTTTAGACCAGTATAAAGGCCCAATCCCAGTCATTATCAGGTATGAA
This sequence comes from Streptococcus mitis, assembly GCF_023109235.1. Lineage (GTDB taxonomy): Bacteria > Bacillota > Bacilli > Lactobacillales > Streptococcaceae > Streptococcus > Streptococcus mitis_DA. The sequence goes on along the minus strand of NZ_JALDUC010000012.1, from coordinate 34,126 downwards.
GAGGAACAGAGAACAATTGTTTCTCCCCATCATTTTGTAGCTAAATCTGATGAATTAGAAGCGAAATTGAATGGAATGGTTATGAAAACGATTTATCGCTAAAATTACGGAAAATAGAAGAATTTTCAACGTAAATGTGGTATAATCAGTAAGAATGTTAAAAGAAAAAGGAGCATAACCAATATGAAACGTATTGCTGTTTTGACTAGTGGTGGAGACGCCCCTGGTATGAACGCTGCCATCCGTGCAGTTGTTCGTCAAGCAATTTCAGAAGGAATGGAAGTGTTTGGTATCTATGATGGATATGCTGGTATGGTTGCCGGTGAAATTCATCCCCTAGATGCAGCTTCAGTAGGGGACATCATTTCTCGTGGTGGTACTTTCCTTCACTCAGCTCGCTACCCAGAGTTCGCTCAACTTGAAGGGCAACTTAAAGGGATTGAGCAATTGAAAAAACACGGGATTGAAGGTGTAGTTGTTATTGGTGGTGACGGATCTTACCACGGTGCTATGCGTTTGACTGAGCATGGCTTCCCAGCTATCGGTCTTCCAGGTACAATCGATAACGATATCGTTGGTACTGACTTTACAATCGGTTTTGATACTGCGGTAACTACTGCTATGGACGCTATCGATAAGATTCGTGATACATCATCAAGTCACCGTCGTACTTTTGTTATCGAAGTTATGGGACGTAACGCAGGTGATATCGCTCTTTGGGCTGGTATTGCAACTGGTGCTGATGAAATCATCATTCCTGAAGAAGGCTTCAAGATTGAAGATATCGTAGAAAGCATTAAATGTGGTTATGAGTGTGGTAAAAAACACAACATCATCGTCTTGGCAGAAGGTGTTATGTCAGCAGCTGAATTTGGTCAAAAACTAAAAGAAGCTGGGGATACAAGCGACCTTCGTGTGACAGAACTTGGACATATTCAACGTGGTGGTTCTCCAACTGCGCGTGACCGTGTTTTGGCATCACGTATGGGTGCACATGCTGTTAAACTTCTTAAAGAAGGTATCGGTGGTGTTGCGGTTGGTATCCGTAACGAGAAAATGGTTGAAAACCCTATTCTTGGAACTGCAGAAGAAGGAGCATTGTTTAGCCTTACTGCAGATGGTAAGATTGTGGTTAACAACCCACACAAGGCTGACCTTGAGCTATCTAGCTTGAATAAGAGCTTGTCATAATTTATAATTTAGTTAATAAGACCAAAAAGGTCATATATAAAGGAGTCACAAAAATCATGAATAAACGTGTAAAAATCGTTGCAACTTTGGGACCTGCGGTAGAAATCCGTGGTGGTAAAAAATTTGGTGATGACGGATACTGGGGTGAAAAACTTGATGTTGAAGCTTCAGCTAAAAACATTGCCAAATTGATTGAAGCTGGTGCTAACACATTCCGTTTCAACTTCTCACACGGTGACCACCAAGAACAAGGTGAGCGTATGGCAACTGTTAAACTTGCAGAAAAACTTGCAGGTAAAAAAGTTGGTTTCCTTCTTGACACAAAAGGACCAGAAATCCGTACAGAATTGTTCGAAGGTGAAGCTAAAGAGTATTCATACAAAACTGGTGAGAAAATCCGTGTTGCGACTAAACAAGGAATCAAATCAACTCGTGATGTGATTGCATTGAACGTTGCTGGTGCTCTTGATATCTATGATGATGTTGAAGTTGGTCGTCAAGTTTTGGTTGACGATGGTAAACTTGGTCTTCGTGTGGTTGCTAAAGATGATGCAACTCGTGAATTTGAAGTTGAAGTTGAAAACGATGGCGTAATTGCTAAACAAAAAGGTGTTAACATCCCTAACACTAAAATTCCTTTCCCAGCTCTTGCTGATCGTGATAACGATGATATCCGCTTCGGTCTTGAACAAGGTATCAACTTCATCGCGATTTCATTCGTACGTACTGCAAAAGACGTTAACGAAGTTCGTGCAATCTGTGAAGAAACTGGAAATGGACATGTTCAATTGTTCGCTAAAATCGAAAACCAACAAGGTATCGATAACTTGGATGAAATCATCGAAGCTGCTGATGGTATCATGATTGCTCGTGGTGACATGGGTATCGAAGTACCATTCGAAATGGTTCCAGTTTACCAAAAAATGATTATCACTAAAGTCAATGCTGCAGGTAAAGTTGTTATCACTGCAACAAACATGCTTGAAACAATGACTGAAAAACCACGTGCAACTCGTTCAGAAGTATCTGACGTATTTAACGCTGTTATCGATGGAACTGACGCAACAATGCTTTCAGGTGAGTCTGCAAATGGTAAATACCCACTTGAGTCAGTAACTACAATGGCTACAATCGACAAGAACGCTCAAACTCTTCTTAACGAATACGGTCGTTTGAACTCAGATTCATTTGAACGTAACTCTAAGACAGAAGTAATGGCTTCAGCTGTTAAAGATGCTACTAACTCAATGGATATCAAATTGGTTGTAACCCTTACTAAGACAGGTCACACTGCACGTTTGATTTCTAAATACCGTCCAAATGCTGACATCTTGGCATTGACATTCGACGAATTGACAGAACGTGGATTGATGTTGAACTGGGGTGTTATCCCAATGTTGACAGATGCTCCATCATCAACTGACGATATGTTCGAAATTGCTGAACGTAAAGCAGTTGAAGCAGGACTTGTACAATCTGGTGACGATATCGTTATCGTAGCTGGTGTACCAGTTGGAGAAGCTGTTCGTACAAACACAATGCGTATCCGCACTGTACGCTAAGTAAAATGAAAAAAAGCCTATCATATCAAGCTTTCTAGCCTATATGATGGGCTCTTTTTTTGTCTAGGGGGCAAAAGGGGGCAAAACTTTTTACTTTCTACTCAATGCGACAGTATCAAGTGCGTCAAGTACTGCTTGCTCCAGACTTTTTGTAACGTGAGTATAGATCTAATTGGTAGTTTTCGGATTTATGCTCAAACTGTGACATGATAGCTTTTAAAGTTATGTTGTTTTTACGTAAACTTCATAAAATGTTTAGTTAAGATAGAGATAAAAAAACTCCCTGATGACTCAAGGAGTTATTACTATCTAAATTAGTTTTTAGAAGCTGCTTCGAATTCTGGATTTTTCCATGCTTCGTCAATGATAGCTTGCAATTCTTTAGCAGATGCTTGCATTTTTTGAGTTTCTGCGTCGTTCAATGGGATATTTACTGGACGAACGATACCATGTGCACCAACAACAGCTGGTTGACCGATAAAGACGTTCTCAACTCCGTATTGACCTTCTTGGAATACTGAAAGTGGGAGTACTGCGTTTTCGTCGTCAAGGATTGCTTTAGTGATACGAGCAAGGGCTACTGCGATACCGTAGTATGTTGCACCTTTTTTGTTGATGATTGTGTAGGCTGCATCACGAACACCTTCGAACAATTCAATCAATTCAGCTTCTTGAACATTTTGAGTGTCTTTAAGGAATTCTTCAAGGTTTACACCAGCGATGTTAGCGTGTGACCAAACAGCGAACTCAGAGTCACCGTGTTCACCCATAATGTAGGCGTGGACTGAACGAGCATCAACATCCAATTTTTCAGCAAGTGCTTGACGGAAACGAGCTGAGTCAAGTGAAGTACCTGAACCGATAACGCGTTCTTTAGGGAATCCAGAGAATTTCCAAGTTGAGTAAGTCAAGACGTCAACTGGGTTAGCAGCAACAAGGAAGATACCTTTGAAACCTGATTCAACAACTTGAGTTACAATTGATTTGTTGATAGCAAGGTTTTTACCTACAAGGTCAAGACGAGTTTCACCTGGTTTTTGAGGCGCACCTGCAGTGATTACAACAAGGTCAGCGTCTGCACAGTCAGAGTATTGAGCTGCATAGATTTTTTTAGGTGAAGTGAAGGCAAGGGCGTGACTAAGGTCAAGCGCGTCACCAACAGCTTTTTCATGCAATTGTGGAATTTCGATAATTCCAAGCTCTTGTGCAATTCCTTGGTTAACAAGTGCAAAAGCGTAAGAAGAACCTACAGCACCATCACCGACAAGGATAACTTTTTTGTGTTGTTTAGTTGAAGTCATTATTCTAAACATCTCCTTAATTTTATTCAGGGATTTCCCCAGTTATTTCAATTTTATCACTTTTGAAAAGCTTTGTCACGGATATACATTTCAGTTCTTGATGTAAACGTTTTAGTGGTTTTAGATACCTGAAATATAGCGGACATTATGGTATAATATAGTTAATTACTAATAGTGAAATGAGGCATTTATTAATGCAGGATAGAAATTTAGTGAATGTCAATCTGACAAAGGAGATGAAGACGAGCTTTATCGACTACGCTATGAGTGTTATCGTAGCGCGGGCTCTTCCTGATGTTCGAGATGGCTTGAAACCCGTCCACCGTCGGATTCTCTACGGAATGAATGAACTGGGTGTTACTCCAGACAAACCCCATAAAAAATCTGCTCGTATTACAGGGGATGTCATGGGTAAATATCACCCACACGGGGATTACTCTATCTATGAAGCCATGGTCCGTATGGCTCAATGGTGGAGTTACCGTTACATGCTTGTAGATGGTCATGGGAACTTTGGTTCCATGGACGGTGATGGTGCTGCCGCCCAGCGTTACACTGAGGCACGTATGAGCAAGATTGCTCTGGAAATGCTTCGTGATATTAACAAAAATACAGTTGATTTCGTTGATAACTATGATGCCAATGAACGTGAACCCTTGGTCTTGCCAGCACGTTTTCCTAATCTTTTGGTTAATGGAGCAACTGGTATTGCGGTTGGGATGGCAACCAATATTCCACCTCATAACCTTGGTGAAACCATTGATGCAGTGAAGTTGGTCATGGACAATCCTGAAGTGACCACTAAGGACTTGATGGAAGTCCTGCCTGGACCAGATTTTCCAACTGGTGCTCTTGTTATGGGGAAATCAGGTATTCATAAGGCCTACGAAACAGGTAAAGGTTCTATTGTCCTTCGTTCTCGTACTGAAATTGAAGAAACTAAGACTGGCCGTGAGCGTATTGTTGTAACAGAATTTCCTTATATGGTCAATAAAACAAAGGTGCATGAGCATATTGTTCGTTTGGTTCAGGAAAAACGCATTGAGGGTATTACAGCAGTTCGTGATGAGTCAAACCGCGAAGGGGTTCGATTTGTTATTGAGGTCAAGCGCGATGCCTCAGCCAATGTTATCCTTAATAATCTCTTCAAGATGACCCAGATGCAAACCAACTTTGGTTTCAATATGCTTGCTATCCAAAATGGTGTACCCAAGATTTTGTCCCTTCGTCAGATTTTGGATGCTTATATCGAGCACCAAAAAGAAGTGGTTGTTCGTCGTACTCGTTTTGATAAGGAAAAAGCAGAAGCACGTGCTCACATCTTAGAAGGTCTCTTAATTGCGCTAGACCATATCGACGAAGTGATTCGTATCATCCGTGCTAGTGAAACTGATGCGGAAGCACAAGCTGAGTTGATGAGCAAGTTCAAGCTTTCTGAACGCCAAAGTCAGGCTATCCTTGATATGCGTCTTCGTCGTTTGACAGGTTTGGAACGTGATAAGATTCAGTCTGAGTATGATGACCTCTTGGCTCTGATTGCGGATTTGGCAGATATTCTTGCTAAGCCAGAGCGTGTTTCTCAAATCATCAAAGATGAATTAGATGAAGTCAAGCGTAAGTTTGGCGATCAACGTCGTACGGAATTGATGGTCGGTGAAGTCTTAAGTCTCGAAGATGAAGACTTGATTGAAGAATCAGATGTCTTGATTACACTGTCAAACAAAGGCTACATCAAACGTCTGGACCAAGCTGAATTTACGGCTCAAAAACGTGGTGGTCGTGGTGTCCAAGGAACCGGAGTTAAGGATGATGATTTTGTTCGTGAGTTAGTGTCAACTAGCACCCATGATCACCTACTCTTCTTTACAAATAAAGGACGTGTCTATCGCCTGAAAGGCTATGAAATTCCTGAGTATGGCCGTACAGCTAAGGGCTTGCCAATCGTCAATCTTTTGAAATTGGATGAAGGTGAAAGTATTCAGACCATCATCAATGTTGAATCTGAACGCAGCGATGATGCTTACCTCTTCTTCACAACTCGTCATGGTATTGTGAAGAGAACCAGCGTTAAGGAATTTGCTAACATTCGTCAAAATGGACTTAAGGCTTTAAACCTCAAGGATGAAGATGAGTTGATTAATGTCTTGCTGACAGAAGAGGACACGGATATTATCATTGGTACCAAGTTTGGTTATTCAGTTCGCTTTAATCAATCAGCTGTTCGTGGTATGAGTCGTATCGCCACTGGTGTGAAAGGTGTTAACCTTCGTGACGGAGACACAGTTGTTGGTGCTAGTGTGATTACAGACCAGGACGAGGTTCTTATCATCACAGAAAAGGGGTATGGTAAGCGCACAGTTGCGACCGAATATCCAACTAAAGGTCGTGGTGGTAAAGGGATGCAAACCGCTAAGATTACAGAAAAGAACGGTTCTCTTGCTGGTCTTATGACCGTTAAAGGCGATGAAGATTTGATGATTATCACTGATACTGGTGTCATGATTAGAACCAATGTTGCCAATATTTCACAAACAGGTCGCTCAACTATGGGAGTTAAAGTGATGCGCCTAGATCAAGATGCTAAAATTGTAACCTTTACTACGGTTGCAGCTGCAGAAAAAGAAGAAGTTGGGACAGAAAACGAAACAGAAGGTGAAGCATAATGTCTCATAAAAAGAATAAAAAGAAAACAAACCGTAAAAATTTACTAATCAATATCTTGGCAGGATTCTTAATCATCTTGTCAATAGCTTTGATTTTCAATTCAAAAATTCGTGATATGTTCATGGTTTGGAATACCAATAAATACCAAGTCAGCCAGGTATCAAAAGAAAAATTGGAAGAAAATCAAGATACAGAAGGGAATTTTGACTTTGATTCCGTAAAAGCCATCTCGTCAGAAGCTGTCTTGTCCTCACAATGGGATTCGCAAAAATTGCCAGTTATCGGTGGAATTGCTGTCCCTGAGGTAGAAATTAACTTGCCTATTTTTAAGGGACTGGATAATGTCAATCTTTTCTATGGAGCTGGTACAATGAAGCGTGATCAAGTGATGGGGAAAGGAAACTATTCCCTTGCGAGCCATCATATCTTCACGGCGGAGAACGCCAGCCAAATGCTCTTTTCTCCATTATCACGCGCTAAAAATGGGATGAAAATTTATCTAACTGATAAGGATAAAGTTTATACCTATGAAATCCGTGAAGTGAAGCATGTGACTCCAGATCGCGTTGATGAGATTGATGACCGTACTGGAGTTGATGAAATCACACTTGTAACCTGTGTTGACTATGATGCGACAGAACGTATTATCGTAAAAGGTGACTTGAAAGATACAAAAGATTATTCACAAACACCTGAAGAAATTCTAACAGCTTTCAATCAACCATATAAACAACGTTATTAAAGATAAATCAGTAAAATCTTAGGTTTTACTGATTTTTTATAGATTGCGTTTCAAAATAAACTGTTATGAAATACAGAAAACGTTTCCTTAATTCTAAAGTTTGTGATATAATTATCAGGTAAAAAATTTTTAGGAGTTTATTATGGTTTCTTCAGAATTTATCTCAAAGATTGAATTTGCTTGCAAGAAGAAGGAAAGTCTTTATAGTCAAAGCAAATTTAAGTATGCGATTCGTTCTATGTTCGCAGGTGCATTTTTAACCTTCAGTACAGCTGCTGGTGCAGTTGGGGCTGACTTGATTAATAAAATTGCACCAGGTAGTGGACGTTTCCTCTTCCCATTTGTCTTCGCTTGGGGCTTGGCCTACATTGTTTTCTTAAATGCCGAGTTGGTAACATCAAACATGATGTTCTTGACTGCTGGTAGTTTCTTGAAAAAAATCTCTTGGAGAAAAACAGCTGAGATTTTACTTTACTGTACCTTGTTCAACCTTATCGGGGCTTTGATAGCAGGTTGGGGTTTTGCCCACTCAGCAGCTTATGCACATCTGACTCACGATAGTTTCATCTCAGGGGTTGTTGAGATGAAGTTAGGCCGTTCAAATGAATTAATCTTGCTTGAGGCGATTTTAGCAAATATTTTCGTAAATATTGCGATTCTTTCATTTGTTTTGGTCAAAGATGGTGGTGCTAAACTATGGCTCGTTTTATCAGCGATTTACATGTTTGTATTCTTAACAAACGAGCACATTGCTGCGAACTTTGCTTCTTTCGCGATTGTAAAATTCAGTGTTGCTGCTGACTCAATTGCCAACTTCGGTATTGGAAATATGCTTCGCCACTGGGGTGTAACCTTCATCGGAAACTTTATCGGAGGAGGCCTCTTGATGGGTCTTCCATATGCCTTCCTCAATAAAAACGAAGATACTTATGTAGATTAAGAAAATGAGCACGATTAATTCGTGCTTTTTTCGTTTTTAAATTGAGTAATAGCTATTTCTTATATCAAAATATAGAAAACTGATATTTGTAAACTATAACTTAAGGTGCTACAATATCCTTAATCAAACTATTTGGAGGTCGTTTTATGACTCGTGATTTTAAATTTGAAACTTTGCAACTGCATGCTGGTCAAGTTGTGGATCCAGCTACTAAGTCTCGTGCAGTGCCGATTTATCAAACAACATCTTTTGTTTTTGATGACACGCAGGAAGGTGCAGATCTTTTTGCCTTGAGAAAACCAGGGAACATTTATACTCGTATCACCAACCCTACAACAGCTGCCTTTGAAGAAAGAATTGCTGCCCTTGAAGGTGGTGTTGGAGCTCTTGCAACAGCATCAGGTATGTCCGCAGTGACTTATACGATTTTGGCACTTGCCCACGCTGGTGACCATGTAGTAGCAGCCTCAACTATTTACGGTGGAACCTTCAATCTCTTGAAGGAAACCCTTCCTCGTTATGGTATCACAACAACCTTTGTCGATGTTGATAATTTGGAGGAAGTAGAAGCAGCTATCAATGACAATACCAAGCTTGTCTTGATTGAAACCTTGGGCAACCCCTTGATTAACATTCCTGACTTGGAAAAATTGGCTGAGATTGCGCATAAACACCAGATTCCACTCGTTTCGGATAATACCTTTGCCACGCCTTACTTGATTAATGTCTTTTCTCACGGTGTAGATATTGCCATTCACTCTGCGACTAAGTTTATCGGTGGGCATGGTACGACTATTGGTGGAGTGATTGTCGATAGCGGTCGTTTTGACTGGGCAGCTTCAGGGAAATTCCCTCAATTTGTTGAGGAAGACCAAAGCTATCATAACTTGAGCTATACTCGTGATGTAGGTGCGGCTGCCTTTATTATCGCTGTTCGTGTTCAATTACTCCGTGATACAGGTGCAGCCTTGTCACCATTTAATGCTTTCCTCTTGCTACAAGGACTTGAAACACTTTCTCTTCGTGTGGAACGTCATGTGCAAAATGCAGAGAAAATTGTTGATTTCCTTGTCAACCATCCTAAGGTAGAAAAAGTTAACTATCCAAAACTTGCTGATAGTCCTTACCATGCCTTGGCTGAGAAATACTTGCCTAAAGGTGTGGGCTCAATCTTTACCTTCCATGTCAAAGGTGGGGAGGCAGAGGCACGCAAGGTAATTGATCATTTAGAAATCTTTTCTGATCTAGCAAACGTGGCAGATGCTAAATCGCTTGTTGTCCATCCAGCAACAACCACTCACGGTCAATTGTCAGAAAAAGACCTAGAAGCAGCAGGTGTCACACCAAACCAAATCCGCTTGTCTGTTGGACTTGAAAATGTAGATGATTTGATCGAAGATTTGCGCTTGGCCTTGGAAAAAATTTAAAGTAAAAAAAGATAAACAGTGGGTTTCGACTCACTGTTTTTGATTTTCCTTCAGGCATGATATAATGGTTACAGAAGTCTAGAAAGAGGAACGATATGAACGAAATCAAATGCCCCAACTGTGGGGAAGTCTTTACAGTAAATGAAAGTCAGTATGTTGAACTTTTGTCCCAAGTGAGAACAGCAGAGTTTGATAAGGAACTACACGATCGCATGAAGCAGGAACTGGCCTTGGCTGAGCAAAAGGCCATGAATGAGCAACAGTCTAAACTAGCTCAAAAAGACCAAGAAATTGCGCAATTACAGAGTCAAATCCAAAACTTTGATACAGAAAAAGAATTGGCCAAGAAAGAGGTTGAACAGACAAGTCATCAGGCTCTCTTGGCTAAGGATAAGGAAGTACAGGCCTTGGAAAACCAATTGGCAACCTTGCGTTTGGAACATGAAAATCAACTACAGAAGACCCTCTCTGACCTAGAAAAAGAACGAGACCAGGTTAAAAATCAGCTTCTCTTGCAAGAAAAAGAAAATGAACTTTCTCTTGCCTCTGTTAAACAAAACTATGAAGCACAGCTCAAAGCAACCAGTGAACAAGTCGAATTTTATAAGAATTTCAAGGCACAGCAGTCTACAAAAGCTATCGGGGAAAGTCTGGAACACTATGCAGAGAGTGAGTTTAATAAGGTCCGTAGTTTCGCCTTTCCAAATGCTTACTTTGAAAAGGATAACAAGGTTTCTGCGCGTGGTTCCAAAGGCGACTTTATCTTCCGCGAGAGTGATGAAAATGGTGTTGAAATCATTTCCATCATGTTTGAGATGAAAAATGAAGCTGACGGAACAGAGAAGAAGCACAAGAATGCAGATTTTTACAAGGAATTGGACAAGGACCGTCGGGAGAAGAACTGTGAATATGCGGTTTTGGTGACTATGCTTGAGGCCAATAATGACTACTTTAACACGGGGATTGTTGACGTCAGCCACGAGTATGAAAAGATGTATGTGGTTCGTCCTCAATTCTTTATCCAGTTGATTGGGCTCTTGCGAAATGCGGCTCTTAATTCCTTAAAATACAAGCAGGAGTTGGCCTTAGTTCGCGAGCAAAATATAGACATTACGCATTTTGAGGAAGACTTGGATGCCTTTAAACAGGCCTTTGCTAAGAACTATAATTCAGCTTCGACCAACTTTGGTAAAGCAATCGATGAAATCGACAAGGCCATAAAACGGATGGAAGAGGTTAAAAAGTTCCTAACAACATCTGAAAACCAACTTCGCCTTGCTAACAACAAGTTGGAAGATGTTTCAGTTAAAAAATTGACCCGAAAAAATCCAACCATGAAAGCGAAGTTTGAAGCGTTGAAGGGTGAGTGAGAAAGCAAAAATGAACGGTATTATCAACTTAAAAAAAGAAGCGGGGATGACCTCGCATGATGCGGTTTTTAAACTGCGTAAGATTTTGGGAACCAAGAAGATTGGTCATGGTGGGACCTTAGATCCGGATGTAGTGGGTGTTTTGCCCATTGCGGTTGGCAAGGCGACACGTATGGTCGAGTTTATGCAGGATGAGGGTAAAGTCTATGAGGGAGAAATCACTCTTGGTTATTCCACGACGACTGAGGATGCCAGTGGGGAAGTGGTCGCAGAGACACCTGTTTTATCGCCCTTGGATGAAAAGCTTGTTGATGAAGTAATTACGAGCTTGACTGGGCCTATTACTCAGATTCCACCTATGTATTCGGCTGTCAAGGTCAATGGTCGTAAGCTTTATGAGTATGCGCGAGCTGGTCAGGAAGTGGAGCGTCCAGAACGTCAGGTGACCATTTATCAATTTGAGCGGACAAGTCCGATTTCTTACGAGGGGAATCTTGCACGCTTTACTTTTCGTGTAAAATGCAGTAAAGGGACTTACATCCGTACATTGTCAGTTGATTTGGGAGAGAAGCTTGGTTATGCGGCTCATATGTCACATCTAACACGGACTAGTGCAGCTGGTTTGCAACTAGAAGATGCTCTTACCTTGGAAGAAATTGCTGAAAAAGTAGAGGCTGGTCAATTAGACTTTCTCCATCCTCTAGAGATTGGGACAGGCGACCTTGTCAAAGTTTTCCTAAGTCCAGAACAGGCTACAGAAGTACGCTTTGGTCGTTTTATCGAGTTAGAACAGTCGGATAAGGAATTGGCTGCCTTTGAAGATGATAAATTGCTAGCCATTCTAGAAAAACGGGACAATCTCTACAAGCCAAGGAAGGTTTTTAGCTAGTCCAACTGAGGTGTAGGGAGTGTTGTTTCCCCTAGACTATCCAAATCAGACTATAAATTTTGCAAAAAATGTGATAGAATAGACGACGGATAAAAAAACGGAGGATAGCATGCAAAATAGACCAATCATTATCGGAGTGACAGGTGGTTCTGGTGGTGGTAAAACCAGTGTTTCAAGAGCCATTTTATCGCATTTTCCTGATGAAAAGATTTCCATGATTGAGCATGATTCATACTACAAGGATCAGTCTCATTTGACCTTTGAAGAGCGTGTCAAAACCAACTACGACCATCCTTTTGCCTTTGATACAGACTTGATGATCGAGCAAATTAAGGAATTGTTGGCAGGGCGTCCGGTGGACATTCCGACTTATGACTATACAGAGCATACACGAAGTAGCAAGACCTATCGTCAGGAGCCTCAAGATGTCTTTATCGTTGAGGGGATTTTGGTCTTGGAGGACAAGCGCCTGCGCGATTTGATGGATATCAAGATTTTTGTGGATACAGACGATGATGTGCGCATTATTCGTCGGATCAAGCGTGATATGGAAGAGCGTGGCCGTAGCCTTGATAGCGTTATTGACCAGTATTTAGGTGTGGTCAAGCCCATGTACCATCAGTTTATCGAGCCAACCAAGCGTTATGCCGATATCGTCATTCCTGAGGGAGTCAGCAATACAGTGGCTATCGACCTGTTGACGACCAAGATTGAAAAGATTTTGGAAGAAGCTCGAAATAGCAAATAATCAGATGTGGAGGCCTTGCCTCTTTTTTTTATTTTTCCCTCATAATGGTACATAAATGGAGATTTTTAGGCATATTTTTGGTATAATAATACCCATGAAAGAGCAAGAAAATGAGTAGTAGGTGGAGATGGAAAAGTATTTATCGGTAACAACTTTGACCAAGTATCTGAAAATGAAATTCGATAAAGACCCTTACTTGGAACGGGTCTATTTAACTGGTCAAGTTTCCAACTTTCGTAAACGACCTACTCACCAATATTTCTCCCTAAAGGATGACCATGCAGTTATTCAAGCGACTATTTGGTCTGGGATTTATCAGAAATTAGGCTTCGACCTGGAAGAAGGGATGAAGATCAATGTGATTGGGCGTGTACAGGTCTATGAGCCGAGCGGTAGCTACTCCATCATCATTGAAAAGGCAGAGCCTGATGGAGTTGGTGCACTTGCGATACAGTTTGAACAACTCAAGAAAAAATTGACAGAAGAAGGCCTGTTTCAAGAACGCTTCAAGCAACCTCTTCCCCAATTTTCTAAGCGAATTGGTGTAGTAACCAGTCGCAGTGGAGCCGTGATTCGAGATATTATCACGACCGTCAGCAGGCGATTTCCAGGTGTGGACATTCTTCTTTATCCGACCAAGGTTCAAGGAGATGGAGCAGCAGAGGAAATAGCACGGAATATTGCGCGTGCCAATCAACGGGACGATTTGGACTTGCTCATTATTGGTCGTGGTGGAGGTTCCATTGAGGATTTATGGGCTTTTAACGAAGAAATTGTGGTACGAGCTATTTTTGAATCTCGTTTGCCAGTTATCTCTAGTGTGGGGCATGAGACGGATGTGACCTTGGCAGATTTTGTGGCAGATCGCCGCGCTGCGACGCCAACAGCGGCAGCTGAACTGGCAACACCTGTGACCAAGTTGGATCTATTAGCTCATTTGCAAAATCAGGAAAAACGGATGGCAACGGCAGTCCGAAATGTCCTATCTAAGAACCAAGAAGCTTTGAAAAAATGCAGTCAGTCTGTTATTTTTAGACAACCAGAGCGCTTGTATGATGGTTATTTGCAACGCTTGGATCAACTGCAATTGCGTTTGAAACAAAGTTTGCGAACACGGATTTCTGATAACAAACAGATAGTACAAGCAAGGACGCATCGACTAGTCCAATTATCGCCTGTTACTAAAATCCAACGTTATCAGGATCGGCTTGTACAATTGGATAAGCTCCTACGTAGCCAAATGGCTTTGGTTTATGATGCCAAGGTTGCTGAGGTCAAGAGACTTTCAGAAGCCTTGCTCATGTTGGATACCAGTCGAATCGTGGCGCGTGGCTATGCAATTGTCAAAAAAGAAGAGTCCGTAGTTGATTCGGTTGAAAATTTAAAGAAAACAGACCAAGTAACGCTGTTGATGCGAGATGGTCAAGTAGAATTAGAGGTTAAAGATGTCAAAACAAAAGAAATTTGAGGAAAATTTAGCAGAACTGGAGACCATTGTCCAAAGTTTAGAAAATGGTGAAATTGCTCTGGAAGATGCGATTGCCGCCTTTCAAAAGGGCATGGTCTTGTCAAAAGATCTCCAAGCGACGCTGGACAAGGCTGAAAAGACCTTGGTCAAGGTTATGCAAGAAGACGGAACAGAAAGTGATTTTGAATGAAAAAGCAAGAAAAATTAGCTCTTGTCGAGTCGGCCTTGGAAGACTTTTATGGAGACCAGCAGTTTGCCTCTAGTTTGCGAGAGTCTGTTCTCTATTCCATTCATGCTGGTGGCAAGCGTATTCGACCCTTTCTCTTGTTAGAAGTCCTGGAAGCCTTGCAGGTCGCTATTAAACCTGCTCACGCACAGGTTGCTGCGGCCTTGGAAATGATTCATACAGGGAGCTTGATTCACGATGATCTTCCAGCTATGGATAATGATGATTACCGTCGGGGACGATTGACCAATCATAAGAAATTTGGAGAAGCAATGGCAATTTTGGCAGGAGATGCTTTATTCCTAGATCCCTATGCCTTGATTGCGCAGGCAGATTTGCCAAGTCAGATCAAGGTAGACTTGATTGCCAACTTATCCCTTGCTTCAGGAAGTCTGGGCATGGTTGCAGGTCAGGTTTTGGACATGGAGGGAGAACGCCAACATTTGTCTTTGGAAGAACTCCAGACTATTCATGCTAATAAGACTGGAAAACTACTAGCCTATCCCTTCCAAGCAGCAGCCATCATAGCCGAATTGGAACCTGAAATGCAGGCAAAACTGAAAACTATTGGGGAATTGATTGGACTTGCTTTTCAAGTTCGAGACGATGTACTGGATGTGACCGCTAGTTTTGAGGAAATCGGCAAGACACCACAAAAGGATTTGCAGGCTGAAAAATCAACCTATCCTGCTTTGTTGGGCTTGGAAGAAGCTATTGCCTTTTGTAACCAAACTCTGGATCAAGCTAATGCCAAATTAGAAGAAATTGCCCAGCAGGTTTCCTTTGAAACAGAATCGATTGTAAAAGTAGTAGAAAGTTTGAGAATCAATGGCTAAGGAAAGAGTGGATGTACTAGCTTATAAACAGGGCTTGTTTGAAACGAGAGAACAAGCCAAGCGCGGCGTCATGGCTGGTCTAGTCGTAGCAGTCCTTAATGGAGAACGGTTTGATAAACCAGGAGAGAAAATTCCAGACGACACCGAGCTAAAACTCAAGGGGGAGAAACTCAAGTATGTCAGCCGTGGTGGTTTAAAACTGGAAAAGGCCTTGCAGGTCTTTGATTTGTCAGTTGATGGAGCGACCACAATTGATATCGGTGCTTCTACTGGTGGCTTTACCGATGTTATGTTGCAGAATGGTGCTGAACTTGTTTTTGCAGTTGATGTCGGTACCAATCAGTTGGCTTGGAAATTACGCCAAGACCCGCGGGTTGTCAGTATGGAGCAATTCAATTTCCGCTATGCTGAAAAGACTGATTTCGAGCAGGAACCGAGCTTTGCCAGTATTGATGTGAGTTTCATTTCCCTAAGTCTTATTTTGCCGGCCTTGCACCGTGTGTTGGCTAATCAGGGTCAGGTTGTGGCTTTGGTTAAGCCCCAGTTTGAAGCAGGACGTGAGCAAATCGGGAAAAATGGAATTATTCGAGATGCTAAGGTTCATCAGAATGTCCTTGAATCTGTCACAGCTATGGCAGTAGAGGAAGGTTTTTCAGTCCTTGGTTTGGATTTTTCTCCCATCCAAGGTGGTCATGGAAATATTGAGTTTTTAGCGTATTTGAAAAAAGAAGAGTCAGCAAGCAATCAGGTTCTTGCTGAGATTGCAGAAGTAGTAGAGAGGGCGCATAGTCAATTTAAAAATGAATAAAAAAGAGAGACTTGAAAAAATTAGACGATTTGTGACAGATTATCAAATCGGTACGCAAGAAGAAATCGTAGAACATTTGAAAGAGGCAGGAATCACTGCCACTCAAGCAACAGTATCACGAGATATCAAAGAGTTAGGCATTGTCAAAATTCCTTTGAGAGACAACACCTATGTCTATGAATTGCCAAAATCAATCGTAAAAAGTTTGCAACTGGCTGAAGACAATATCGAATCGGCTGAATTGATGGATAAGATGATTAATCTCCAAGTCATCCCAGGAAATACTGCTTTTGTAAAAGCTCAGTTAATCGAGACTTTTGCGGACAAGATTTTTAGCTGTTTGGCTGATGATAGTTCGATTTTAGTCATTGCAAGAAGCGAAAGTCTAGCTGAGGAAATCTTTGAACAAGTAAAAAATTGGTAGGTCTATATGTTACTTGAAATTTCGATAAAAAACTTTGCCATTATTGAGGCTATTTCCCTCAATTTTGAAAAGGGAATGACTGTCCTGACTGGTGAAACGGGTGCAGGGAAGTCGATTATCATTGATGCCATGAATATGATGTTGGGAGCTCGTGCTACGACAGATGTTATTCGTCATGGTGCGCCAAAGGCAGAGATTGAGGGGCTTTTCTCAGTTGAGAATAGTCGCCTTTTACAGGAAATTTTTGATGAGCAAGGTTTGGAAATGGGGGATGAGATTATCATCCGTCGGGAAATTCTGCAAAATGGTCGTAGTATCAGCCGTGTCAATGGTCAGATGGTTAATCTGTCTGTTTTGCGCGCTATTGGGCAACATCTGGTAGATATTCATGGTCAGCATGACCAAGAGGAGTTAATGCGTCCCCAACTGCATATTCAAATGTTGGATGAATTTGGTGATACAGGCTTTTGGGCCTTGAAAGAAACCTATCAAACGAGTTTTGATGCCTATCGAAAAATGCGTAAGCAGGTTCTGGAAGTCAAGAAAAACCAACAGGAACACAAGGCACGTATTGAAATGTTGGAATTTCAAATGGCAGAGATTGAGGCAGCAAACTTGCAGGCTGGAGAAGATCTGGCTCTCAATCAAGAGCGTGATAAACTTCTCAATCATAAAAATATTGCGGATACACTGACTAATGCCTATAGTATGTTGGACAATGAAGACTTTTCAAGTCTGGCCAATGTTCGTTCAGCCATGAATGATATGGAAAGTGTCGAAGAGTATGACCCTGAATACCGTGAAATTTCAAGCTCACTGTCTGAGACCTACTATGTCTTAGAAGACATTAGCAAACGTTTGGAAGCAATCATTGAGGACCTTGATTTTGATGGCAATCGCCTCATGCAGGTCGAGAATCGCTTGGACCTCCTTCATACCATTACCCGTAAGTATGGTGGGACTGTAGACGATGTCTTGCTTTATTTTGCTAAGATTACAGAAGAATACAATCTCTTGACAGGCAATAACCTTTCGTCTGAGGACATGGAAGCAGAGCTTAAAAAATTGGAAGTCAATCTTATTGATTTGGCAGGTCAGCTTGCCTCTGCTCGTCATGACTTGGCTCAGCAGCTAGAAGCAGAGATTAAACAAGAACTGCAAGACCTCTATATGGAAAAAGCTCAGTTTCAGGTTCGTTTTAGCAAGGGCAAATTCAGTCGTGAGGGAAATGAAATGGTTGAGTTTTATATTTCAACCAACCCTGGCGAAGATTTTAAACCCTTGGTTAAGGTTGCATCTGGTGGGGAATTATCTCGTCTCATGCTAGCCATTAAGTCTGCCTTTTCACGTAAAGAAGGCAAGACCAGCATTGTCTTTGATGAGGTGGATACGGGAGTTTCAGGTCGTGTAGCTCAGGCTATTGCACAGAAAATTCATAAAATTGGTCAGCATGGTCAGGTTCTGGCTATTTCCCATTTGCCACAAGTGATTGCGATTGCGGATTATCAATTCTTTATTGAGAAGATTAGCAATGAGCATTCAACGGTTTCGACTGTTCGTCTCTTGACGGTTGAAGAGCGAGTGGAAGAAGTTGCTAAGATGTTGGCAGGTGATGATGTGACGGAAGCAGCCCTGACGCAAGCCAGAGAATTGTTGAGAAACAGGGAGAAATAAGATGACAGACTATTATGTAATTGGAGATGTTCACGGAAAAGCTGGGATGCTGGAAGACCTTCTCAAAACATGGGATGGTCAGACCCAGTTACTCTTTCTAGGGGATTTGATTGACCGTGGTGAAGATAGTCGCCGTGTTCTAGAGATGGTTAAGGACTTAGTGGATAATCAAGGGGCTATCTGTTTGTCAGGAAATCATGAGTATATGTTTTTGACATGGCTAGATGATCCAGAAGAAAGCTATGATCACTATCGTCGCAATGGTGGAGATACAACCATTAACTCTATCCTAGGTCGTCCTTTGGATGCACCGGTTGATGGAGTTGAGGATGCCAAGCGTGTTGCTACTGAAGCGGCAGACTTGGTCGAATTCATTCGTCAAATGCCTTTTGTGGTAGAGACAGACAAGTATATTTTTGTGCACGCAGGTATTGATTTGACCTTAGACGACTGGCATGAAACCACAGATTATAAAAAAGTCTGGCTCAGAAAACCATTCCACGAAGCAGAAAATCATACTGGGAAAAGCATTGTCTTTGGTCACACACCAGTCTATGGTTTGTTAAAGCAAGAGCGTGGTACTGCTGAGCTTTGGACTACAGAAGATGGCAAGATTGGAATGGACGGAGGAGCTGTCTATGGTGGTGTCCTTCATGGGATTGTCTTTACAGACCAAGGAATGACAGAACACCACTTTATCGAAAATGACGGCTTTGTTGCTGAAGATTAGTACTCCTAGCAGGGTATGGTCTTGTCAAAATGTCAAAAACAATTTATAATAAATAGATACCCTGAAAGGAAGAGAATCATGAACTTAGAAGAATTGAAAAAACGACAGGAGAAGATCCGTAACTTCTCTATTATCGCCCATATTGACCACGGAAAGTCGACTCTAGCAGACCGCATTTTGGAAAAAACAGAGACGGTTTCAAGCCGTGAAATGCAAGCTCAACTTTTGGACAGCATGGATCTAGAGCGAGAACGTGGGATTACCATTAAGTTAAATGCCATTGAGCTGAATTATACTGCAAAAGATGGCGAAACTTATATTTTCCACTTGATTGACACGCCGGGGCACGTAGACTTCACTTATGAAGTTTCACGTTCGCTCGCTGCCTGTGAGGGTGCTATTTTGGTGGTCGATGCCGCTCAAGGTATTGAGGCTCAAACCCTTGCCAACGTTTATCTAGCCTTGGACAATGATTTGGAAATCATGCCAGTCATTAACAAAATTGACCTACCTGCTGCAGATCCTGAGCGCGTGCGTACAGAGATTGAAGATGTCATTGGTTTGGATGCCAGTGAAGCAGTTTTGGCTTCTGCCAAGGCTGGTATTGGGATTGAAGAAATCCTCGAGCAAATCGTAGAAAAAGTACCAGCACCAACAGGTGATGTGACGGCACCACTTAAGGCCTTGATTTTCGATTCTGTTTACGATGCTTACCGTGGGGTTATCCTCCAAGTTCGTGTCATGGATGGGGTGGTCAAACCTGGCGATAAGATTCAGCTTATGAGCAATGGCAAGACTTTTGATGTTACGGAAGTCGGTATCTTTACACCCAAGGCAGTTGGTCGTGATTTCCTTGCTACTGGTGACGTTGGATATATCGCTGCATCTATCAAGACAGTTCAGGACACTCGTGTGGGTGATACCGTTACCTTGGCAACCAATCCTGCGGCTGAGCCATTACATGGTTACAAACAAATGAATCCTATGGTCTTTGCGGGTCTATATCCTATCGAGTCAAACAAGTACAATGACCTACGTGAAGCGCTTGAAAAATTGCAACTGAATGATGCTAGTCTGCAGTTTGAACCAGAAACATCTCAGGCACTTGGATTTGGTTTCCGTTGTGGTTTCCTTGGACTTCTCCATATGGATGTTATCCAAGAGCGTTTGGAACGTGAGTTCAACATTGACCTCATCATGACAGCTCCATCTGTTATCTATAAGGTTAACTTGACCGACGGTGAGTCTATGGATGTATCTAACCCATCTGAGTTCCCAGATCCTACCAAGATTGCGACCATTGAAGAGCCTTATGTTAAGGCGCAAATCATGGTACCACAGGAGTTCGTAGGAGCTGTAATGGAGCTAGCTCAGCGCAAGCGTGGTGACTTTGTGACTATGGACTATATTGATGATAACCGTGTCAATGTTATCTATCAAATTCCACTGGCTGAAATCGTCTTTGATTTCTTTGATAAGCTTAAGTCTTCAACACGTGGTTATGCAAGCTTTGACTACGAATTGTCAGAGTATCGCCCCTCTAAGCTGGTCAAAATGGACATCCTTCTCAATGGAGACAAGGTGGATGCCCTTAGCTTTATCGTTCACAAGGACTTTGCCTACGAACGCGGAAAACTCATCGTTGATAAGCTTAAGAAAATCATCCCTCGCCAACAATTTGAGGTGCCAATTCAAGCAGCTATTGGACAGAAGATTGTCGCTCGTACTGATATCAAGGCCCTTCGTAAGAACGTACTTGCTAAATGTTATGGTGGTGACGTTTCTCGTAAGCGTAAACTGCTTGAAAAACAAAAAGCTGGTAAGAAACGCATGAAAGCTATCGGATCAGTAGAAGTTCCACAAGAAGCCTTCCTTAGCGTCTTGAGCATGGATGAAGAATAAGTTATCATAATTGTTTTTCTTGTTCACAGGAAACTTACATAAGAATCAATAGTAAAACAGGCTTAAATAGGCCTGTTTTTTTGCATTTATAATAGGATTAAATCGTTTAAAGTGTTTGTTTTAAATGTTTGTTTTTGGTTGTAAATATAAAAATAAACAAAATAATCGAAAAAAGGACAAAAAACAACAAAAAATTATTGACAACGATTTCATATAGTGTTATACTTATAGCATAAAGTTAATGGAAAGAAGGGAAAACCTTATGGGATTAGATCATTTCTTTGACAAAAACCTTGTGTTTTGCTTAGAAGCGGATAATCAAGAACATCTCTTTGATCAGGTTGCAACTTTATTGGAAGAACGAGAAATCGTAACTCCAACTTATCGTGAAGCCTTGATCACGCGTGAAAAGTCATTTCCAACTGGCCTAGATATGGAATTTTTGGGTAAGGATTTGCCGAATGTGGCTATTCCTCATACAGATATTGTTCATAATCTAGCTGAAAAAGTTGTGGTCGTTCGATTAGAAAAACCAGTGACCTTCCACAATATGATTGCACCAGATAAGGAAGTAGAGGTATCCTTGCTCTTCTTTATCATTAATAACTCAAGTTCAAGTCAAACGAACATTCTTGCTCAGTTGATGGACTTCTTTACTGGAAATGGTCATCTTGAAGACCTATCAAAAATTTCTGAACCAGAAGCCCTCTATGCTTATATTGCTGAAGCAATTGCTTAATCTTGTCTATTAAAAATATTAAATCGGAGGAAATCCATATGATTAAAATTCTTGCTGCCTGCGGTGCAGGTGTTAACTCAAGCCACCAAATTAAAAGTGCTCTTGAAGAAGAACTTTCAAACCGCGGTTTTGATGTTCACTGTGATGCAGTCATGGTCAAAGACGTTAATGAAGACCTTATCAAAGGTTATGACATCTTCACACCAATTGCTGCTACAGATCTTGGTTTTGACCCAGGTATTCCAGTTATTGAAGCTGGACCAATCTTATTCCGTATCCCAGCAATGAGTGCTCCAGTATTTGACAATATTGAAGCAGCTATCAAAGAACACGGATTAAGCTAATTTTAATTTGTTAACATTCATATAACATAAAAAGGGAGGAACTGTTATGGATGCAATCTTTGGCCTAATCAAAGAATTTTTCACACCTATCTTAGATATGGGTGGACCTGTCATCATGTTAATCATTTTGACAGTATTGGCTTTACTTTTTGGAGTGAAATTCTCCAAAGCGCTTGAAGGTGGTATCAAACTTGCCATCGCTCTTACTGGTATCGGAGCTATCATCGGTATGCTAAATGGTGCTTTCTCAGCATCACTTGCAAAATTCGTTGAAAATACTGGTATCCAATTGAGTATCACTGACGTTGGTTGGGCACCACTTGCAACAATCACTTGGGGATCTGCTTGGACACTTTACTTCTTGCTTATCATGTTGATTGTCAACGTAGTAATGCTTGCTATGAAGAAAACTGATACACTTGACGTCGATATCTTCGATATCTGGCACTTGTCTATCACAGGTCTTTTGATTAAATGGTATGCAGACAACAACGGTGTGAGCCAAGGGGTTTCACTCTTTATTGCTACAGCAGCTATCGTCCTTGTTGGTGTGTTGAAAATTATCAACTCTGACTTGATGAAACCTACATTTGATGACCTTCTTAACGCTCCAAGTTCATCACCAATGACATCAACTCACATGAACTACATGATGAACCCAGTTATCATGGTTTTGGATAAGATTTTTGAAAAATTCTTCCCAGGTCTTGATAAATATGACTTTGATGCTGCTAAATTGAACAAAAAAATCGGTTTCTGGGGTTCTAAATTCTTCATCGGTTTCATTCTTGGTATTGTTATCGGTATTATGGGAACTCCACATCCAATTGAAGGTGTTGCAGATGCAGATAAATGGCGTCTTGTTATCAAAGGATGGTTGTCTCTTGGTTTGACAGCCGGTGTATCTTTGGAACTCTTCTCACTTATCGGTTCATGGTTCATCGCTGCCGTAGAACCACTTTCACAAGGTATTACAAACGTTGCTACTAAACGTCTTCAAGGACGTAAATTTAACATCGGTCTTGACTGGCCTTTCATCGCTGGTCGTGCTGAAATCTGGGCTTGTGCCAACGTACTTGCACCAATCATGTTGATTGAAGCTGTGCTTCTTTCAAAAGTTGGAAATGGTATCTTGCCACTTGCAGGTATCATCGCTATGGGTGTTACTCCAGCTCTCTTGGTTGTAACACGTGGTAAATTGCTCCGTATGATTATCTTCGGAACACTCTTGTTGCCACTCTTCCTTCTTTCAGGTACACTTATCGCACCATTTGCAACAGAACTTGCTAAAGGTGTAGGTGCCTTCCCAGCAGGTGTGAGTGAAACTCAATTGATTACTCACTCAACTCTTGAAGGACCAATCGAAAAACTTCTTGGTTGGACAATTGGTAACACTACAACTGGTGATATCAAAGCAATCCTTGGTGCTGTAGTCTTCCTTGTATTCTATATCGGTATCTTTGCATGGTACAGAAAACAAATGATCAAACGTAACGAAGAGTACGCAGCAAAAGCAAAATAATGCGCTCCTATAAAATGTAAATTGTTGAAACTAGGTTGTCATACCATTAGGAGTGACAGCCTAGTTTTTTATAAACTATTAAGAAATCGGAGAAAATAATGGTAATTGAATTAAAATCAGAACAATTAAGAGTTCAATTTAACAGTTTTGGTGGGGCTCTTTCTTCTATAAAAGATGCTGAGGGACTTGAGTATTTATGGCAAGGAGATGCTACTTATTGGAGTGGACAAGCTCCTGTTCTCTTTCCTATTTGTGGTTCATTGAGAGAGGATATAGCACTTTATATAGATGATAATGGACAAGAAAGTAAAGGAAAGATTCCTCGTCATGGTTTGGTTCGCAAGAAAGAATTTGAATTAGTTGAACAGACAGATAATAGTGTAACTTTTGCAATTGAAGACGATGAGAATAGCTATCAGAACTACCCTTATCATTTCCGCCTAGAAATCACTTATATCCTTACTGGAAAGACAGTACGGACTCAATACAAAATATTTAATAAAGAAACTAGCAAGGTCCTGCCTTACTTTATTGGTGGCCATCCAGGATTTAATTGTCCTCTACTGGATGATGAAGTCTATGAAAATTACTATTTAGAGTTTGAAAAAGAAGAGACTTGCTCTGTTCCACGTCCTTTTCCAGAAACGGGTATGCTGGATTTTCAAGATAGAAGTCCATGGCTAGAGGGGCAGAAAGAAATAGATCTTAGTTATGATCTTTTCAGCACGGATGCAGTCACCTTAGATGACTTGCAATCTAGAACAATTGCGCTTCGTTCTCGTAAACATGATAAGGGATTGAAAGTGCACTTTGCAGAGTTCTCAAATCTTATTATCTGGTCAACTTTGAATAAAGGTCCTTTCATTGCTTTTGAACCATGGTCTGGCTTGTCAACATCCCTTGAAGAAGGAGATCATCTAGAAGATAAGAAGAATGTTCGTCTCCTAGAACCTGGTCAAGTAGATCAAATTGGTTTTGATATCGAAATTTTTTAGTTAAAAAACACAAAAACAAACACTAACTGTTGACTTTTTCCAGAAATAGGAGTATATTATGTTTGTAACAAACAAATAATCACTTGTTATATTTTCTTTCGTAGAGAAAGATTATTTCTAGGAAGCTGGTTTCCTAAACTTGAATAAGGTGTCATTCATCTCATTCAATCCAATTTGTCAATAAACTGCTAGAAAGCTTTTTGTAGGTAATACTCAATGAAAATTAAAGAGCAAACTAGGAAACTAGCCGCAGGCTGTACTTGAGTACGGCAAGGCGACGTTGACGCGGTTTGAATTTGATTTTCGAAGAGTATAAACTGCTAACTATAAAAGGTTTTATTAGCCTAGAAAAATAAAAGGAGTATACAATATGTCTATTGTTATCGGTGCAGATGCTGCAGGTTTGAGATTGAAAGAAGTTGTGAAAGACTTCTTGGAAAAAGAAAACTTCCACGTTGTGGATGTTACAGCTGAAGGTCAAGACTTTGTTGATGTGACTCTTGCTGTTGCTGCAGAAGTAAACAAAGAAGAACAAAACCTTGGTATCGTGATTGATGCTTATGGAGCTGGTCCATTTATGGTCGCAACTAAGATCAAAGGAATGGTTGCTGCAGAAGTATCTGACGAACGTTCAGCTTATATGACTCGTGGTCACAACAACTCACGTATGATCACTATGGGTGCACAACTTGTTGGTGATGAATTGGCTAAAAACATCGCTAAAGGATTTGTTAACGGTAAATACGATGGTGGACGTCACCAAATCAGGGTCGATATGTTGAACAAAATGTGCTAATACGCTTCAAAAATCAAGATAATCTGTCGTCAGCTCACTTTAGCTAACCTCAGTTATGCTCGCAGCTCGCTTCCTAAGCTAATCTTGATTTTTCTTGAGTAAGGATAAATGATATTAGATTTATATAATTAATCGGAGGGAATAACTAATGAGAATTGCAATTGGATGTGATCACATCGTAACAGATGAAAAAATGGCGGTTTCAGAATTTTTGAAATCAAAAGGATATGAAGTCATTGACTTTGGTACTTATGACCATACACGTACTCACTACCCAATCTTTGGTAAAAAAGTAGGGGAAGCTGTAACTAGTGGTCAAGCTGATCTTGGAGTATGTATCTGTGGTACTGGTGTTGGTATCAACAACGCTGTAAATAAAGTTCCAGGTGTCCGTTCTGCCTTGGTTCGTGATATGACAACAGCCCTTTATGCTAAAGAACAATTGAATGCCAATGTTATCGGTTTTGGTGGTAAGATTACTGGAGAATTGCTCATGTGTGATATCATTGAAGCTTTCATCCATGCTGAATACAAACCATCTGAAGAAAACAAAAAATTGATTGCGAAAATTGAACACCTTGAAAGTCACAATGCTCAACAAACAGACGCAAACTTCTTCACTGAATTCCTTGAAAAATGGGATCGCGGAGAATACCACGACTAAGAGGTGACATATGATTTTAACAGTCACAATGAACCCATCCATTGATATTTCCTATCCCTTGGATGAGTTGAAGATTGATACTGTCAATCGTGTGGTGGATGTAACCAAAACGGCTGGTGGTAAGGGACTCAATGTTACCCGAGTACTTTCAGAATTTGGGGATTCTGTTCTTGCTACTGGTTTAGTGGGTGGCAAACTTGGTGAGTTTTTGGTTGAAAATATCGATGATCAAGTAAAGAAAGATTTCTTCTCAATTCAGGGAGAAACTCGTAACTGTATCGCTATTCTTCATGGAGATAATCAAACAGAAGTTCTTGAAAAAGGACCTGAAGTTCTTGAAAAAGAAGGTCAAGACTTTTTGGATCATTTCAAAAAACTCTTGGACTCAGTTGAAGTAGTAGCCATCTCAGGTAGTCTGCCAGCTGGTCTTCCAGTTGATTACTATGCGAGCTTGGTAGAACTTGCTAATCAAGCTGGCAAGCCTGTTGTCTTGGACTGCTCTGGTGCAGCACTTCAGGAGGTTCTTGAATCACCACATAAACCAACAGTCATCAAACCAAATAATGAGGAATTATCTCAGCTTCTTGGAAGAGAAGTTTCTGAGGATTTGGATGAATTAAAAGAAGTACTTCAAGAACCTTTGTTTGCAGGTATTGAATGGATTATCGTTTCACTTGGTGCCAACGGTGCCTTTGCCAAACATGGTGACACTTTCTACAAGGTAGATATTCCTAGAATTCAGGTAGTAAATCCTGTTGGATCTGGAGACTCTACTGTGGCAGGAATTTCTTCAGGACTTCTTCACAAAGAATCGGATGCAGAATTACTCATCAAGGCAAATGTCCTTGGTATGCTCAATGCTCAAGAAAAAATGACTGGTCATGTCAACATGGCCAACTATCAAGCTCTATATGATCAATTAATAGTAAAAGAGGTATAAAATGGCTTTAACAGAACAAAAACGTGCACGCTTAGAAAAACTTTCTGATGAAAATGGTATCATCTCAGCTCTTGCATTTGACCAACGTGGTGCGTTGAAACGCCTCATGGCTCAACACCAAACAGAAGAACCGACAGTGGCTCAAATGGAAGAACTTAAAGTTTTGGTAGCAGATGAATTGACTAAATACGCTTCATCTATGCTTCTTGATCCTGAATATGGACTTCCAGCAACTAAAGCTCTTGATGAAAAAGCTGGTCTTCTCCTTGCTTATGAAAAAACAGGTTATGACACAACAAGCACAAAACGCTTGCCAGACTGCTTGGATGTTTGGTCTGCAAAACGTATTAAAGAAGAAGGTGCAGATGCAGTTAAATTCTTGCTTTACTATGATGTAGATAGCTCAGACGAACTCAACCAAGAAAAACAAGCTTACATCGAACGTATCGGTTCTGAATGTGTGGCTGAAGATATCCCATTCTTCCTTGAAATCCTTGCTTACGATGAAAAAATTGCTGACGCAGGTTCTGTAGAATACGCTAAAGTAAAACCACACAAAGTTATCGGCGCTATGAAAGTCTTCTCAGACCCACGCTTTAACATTGATGTCTTGAAAGTAGAAGTTCCTGTTAACATTAAATATGTTGAAGGCTTCGCTGAAGGTGAAGTAGTTTATACACGTGAAGAAGCAGCAGCCTTCTTCAAAGCTCAAGATGAAGCAACTAACTTGCCTTACATCTACTTGAGTGCTGGTGTATCAGCTAAACTTTTCCAAGATACTCTTGTATTTGCTCATGAATCAGGTGCAAACTTTAACGGAGTTCTTTGTGGCCGTGCTACATGGGCTGGATCAGTTGAAGCATACATCAAAGATGGTGAAGCAGCAGCTCGCGAATGGCTTCGCACAACTGGTTTTGAAAACATTGATGAGCTCAATAAAGTTCTTCAAACAACAGCGACTTCATGGAAAGAACGCGTGTAAGCAAGTCCTCCTAGGTTAGGAACATGAATCTAAAAAAATTTTAAAAAAAGTTTTATGTAAAGGTTTACAAAATAACTTACTTGTGCTATACTTAAATCACAAGTTAATACAAGGTGAGTGTTACTAAGTAATATTAGGCATGATCACAGGTGAATTAGAAATCGGCTGATTTTCTAGTTCATTTGTGGTCATTTTTTGTACTCATATACCTTTAAGATATAAAAGGAGGTTGACATGTATCGAATTCTAAATCCAATGAATCACAATGTCTCGCTTGTCAGAAATGATAAAGGAGAAGAAGTGATTGTGATTGGTAAGGGGATTACATTTGGAAAGAGGAAGGGAGATTTGATTACTGAACAGCATATTGAGAAAATCTTTCGGATGAAGACAGAAGAGTCAAGAGAAAACTTTATGGCTCTCCTCAAAGATGTTCCGCTTGATTTTATCACAGTGACCTATGAAATCATTGATAAGCTATCAAAGAAATATCATTATCCAATTCAAGAGTATCTCTACGTAACCTTGACAGATCATATTTACTGTTCTTACCAAGCTCTAGCACAAGGAAGGTACAAGGATAGTAATCTACCAGATATTTCCACTAAGTATCCTGTCGCTTTTCAAATCGCAAATGAAGCTTTTGAAATTTATCGTCAGAAGCTAGCAGATCATTTTCCTGAGGACGAAATTATTCGGATTGCTTATCATTTCATTAATGCCGAAGGTGAAAATGAAGTGGAACTTGTGGAGTCGATTGATAAGAGGAAAGAAATTCTCAGGAATGTTGAAGAAGTTTTAACGGACTATGCAATTCAACGAACCAAAGAGAATAATCATTTCTATGATCGTTTTATGATACATTTGAATTATTTCTTGGATTATTTAGACAGATCTAGAGATGATAACCAATCACTTCTGGATATGGAAGATCATATTAAACAATCCTATCCAAAAGCGTTCGAGATTGGTTCCAAGATCTATGATGTGATTACGCAACATACGGGTCTTGATTTGTATAAAAGTGAACGAGTTTATCTAGTTCTACATATCCAACGTTTATTGTCATAAAAATTTAATTAAAAATACCTAAGGAGAATTCTATCATGAATAGAGAAGAAGTAACATTGTTAGGTTTTGAAATCGTAGCCTATGCTGGCGATGCTCGTTCAAAACTATTGGAAGCCTTGAAAGCTGCTGAAGCTGGCGATTTTGCGAAAGCAGATAGCTTAGTCGAGGAAGCTGGTTCTTGCATTGCAGAGGCTCACCACGCGCAAACAAGTCTATTGGCTAAGGAAGCTTCAGGTGAGGACTTAGCCTATAGTGTAACCATGATGCATGGCCAAGACCACTTGATGACAACTATCTTATTAAAAGATTTGATGCACCATTTAATTGAACTCTACAAGAGAGGAGTTAAGTAATGAATAAATTAATTGCATTTATTGAGAAAGGAAAGCCTTTCTTTGAGAAACTATCTCGTAATATCTACCTTCGTGCCATTCGTGATGGTTTCATTGCAGGTATGCCTGTTATTCTCTTCTCAAGTATTTTTATCTTGATTGCCTTTGTACCAAACTCATGGGGCTTTAAATGGTCTGATGAAGTTGTAGCCTTTCTGATGAAACCTTATAGCTATTCTATGGGTATTCTGGCTCTCTTGGTAGCTGGTACAACAGCTAAGTCATTGACTGACTCAGTAAACCGTAGCATGGAGAAAACCAATCAAATCAACTATATGTCAACACTGTTAGCAGCGATTGTTGGTTTGTTGATGTTAGCAGCTGATCCTATCGAAAATGGTCTAGCTACTGGATTCTTGGGAACAAAAGGCTTGCTTTCAGCCTTCCTTGCTGCCTTTGTTACTGTAGCCATCTATAAGGTTTGTGTTAAGAACAACGTCACTATTCGTATGCCTGACGAAGTTCCACCAAATATCTCACAAGTCTTTAAAGATGTGATTCCATTCACTCTCTCAGTTGTTTCACTTTATGCTCTTGATTTACTAGCTCGTCATTTTGTTGGTGCAAGCGTAGCAGAATCAATCGGTAAATTCTTTGCACCATTATTCTCTGCTGCTGATGGTTATCTAGGTATTACGATTATCTTTGGTGCATTTGCATTCTTCTGGTTTGTTGGTATCCATGGTCCATCTATTGTTGAACCTGCTATCGCAGCAATTACCTATGCCAATGCCGAAGTCAACTTGAACCTTCTCCAACAAGGTATGCACGCTGACAAGATTCTTACTTCTGGTACACAAATGTTTATCGTTACCATGGGTGGTACTGGTGCGACACTGGTTGTTCCATTCATGTTCATGTGGTTAACAAAATCAAAACGTAACCGTGCAATCGGTCGTGCTTCAGTAGTCCCAACATTCTTTGGTGTAAATGAACCAATCTTGTTTGGTGCACCACTTGTATTAAACCCAATCTTCTTCATTCCATTTATCTTTGCTCCAATCGCAAACGTTTGGATCTTTAAATTCTTCATTGAAACTCTTGGAATGAATTCATTTACTGCTAATCTACCATGGACAACTCCAGCTCCACTAGGTCTAGTTCTTGGTACGAACTTCCAAGTTCTATCATTCATTCTTGCTGCCCTTCTAATCGTGGTTGACGTAGTTATTTACTATCCATTCCTTAAAGTCTATGATGAACAAATTCTTGAAGAAGAGCGTTCAGGTAAATCTAATGATGAATTGAAAGACAAAGTTGCTGCAAACTTCAACACTGCAAAAGCAGATGCTATTCTTGAAAAAGCGGGTGTCGATGCAGCTCAAAATACAATCACTGAAGAAACAAATGTCCTCGTTCTCTGTGCAGGTGGAGGGACAAGTGGACTTCTTGCTAATGCTTTGAATAAGGCAGCTGCAGAATACAATGTCCCTGTGAAAGCAGCAGCAGGTGGCTATGGTGCTCACCGTGAAATGTTACCAGAGTTTGATCTAGTTATCCTTGCCCCTCAAGTTGCTTCAAACTTTGAAGACATGAAAGCAGAAACAGATAAGCTCGGTATTAAACTTGCCAAGACAGAAGGCGCTCAATACATCAAATTAACTCGTGATGGAAAAGGTGCTCTAGCATTTGTACAAGCGCAATTCGATTAACGATAGGGACTCTGAAATAGTCTCCTATCGTTACAGAAATCACTATGGCGAATTTCCTAATCGCCTTATTAATTCGTCGGTAAAAAGATATCGTTTTTACCTCCTCATGTCACAATTCGATTAATAATAGGGACTCTGAAATAGTCTCCTATCGTTACGGAAATCGCTATAGCGAATTTCCTAATCGCCTTGTTAATTCGTCGGTAAAAAGATAACGTTTTTACCTTCTCATGTCACAATTCGGTGACTTGGTACAAGAAGTGAGATGGAGAAGGATGGCTCACTGACTCCTCTCCTCTCACTTTTACTTTATTTTAAATCAAGAAATAGGTGAAAAAATGACAAAAACACTTCCAAAAGACTTTATTTTCGGTGGCGCAACAGCTGCCTATCAAGCAGAAGGTGCTACACATACTGATGGTAAAGGACCAGTAGCGTGGGATAAATATCTTGAAGATAACTACTGGTACACTGCAGAACCAGCCAGTGATTTTTACAATCGATACCCAGTTGACCTCAAGTTGGCAGAAGAGTATGGTGTCAATGGCATTCGAATTTCTATTGCTTGGTCACGTATTTTCCCGACTGGTTACGGCCAAGTAAATGCTAAAGGTGTTGAATTTTATCATAATCTATTTGCAGAGTGTCACAAACGTCATGTTGAGCCTTTTGTAACTCTTCATCACTTTGACACGCCAGAAGCTCTCCATTCAAATGGCGACTTCTTAAACCGTGAAAATATTGAACACTTTGTAGACTACGCTGCCTTCTGTTTTGAAGAATTCCCAGAAGTAAACTATTGGACAACCTTTAATGAAATTGGGCCAATTGGTGATGGTCAATACTTGGTTGGAAAATTCCCTCCAGGTATTCAGTACGACCTTGCCAACGTTTTCCAATCGCACCACAATATGATGGTTTCTCATGCGCGTGCAGTCAAGCTATATAAAGATAAAGGTTATAAAGGTGAAATTGGTGTTGTTCACGCACTGCCAACCAAGTATCCTTTGGATCCTAAAAATCCAGCAGATGTTCGTGCAGCTGAGTTGGAAGATATTATTCACAATAAATTTATCTTGGATGCAACTTATCTAGGTCGCTATTCAGCTGAAACGATAGAAGGTGTCAACCATATCCTATCCGTGAATGGTGGTAGCTTGGATCTTCGTGAAGAAGATTTTACAGCATTAGAAGCTGCAAAAGACTTGAATGATTTTCTAGGCATCAACTACTATATGAGTGACTGGATGGAAGCCTTTGATGGCGAAACAGAAATCATTCATAATGGTAAGGGTGAGAAAGGAAGCTCTAAATACCAAATCAAAGGTGTTGGTCGTCGTGTAGCTCCTGATTATGTACCACGTACAGACTGGGATTGGATTATCTACCCTCAAGGTTTGTATGACCAAATCATGCGTGTGAAGAAAGATTATCCTAACTACAAGAAGATTTACATCACTGAAAATGGTCTCGGGTATAAAGATGAGTTCGTTGATAACACTGTTTATGATGATGGCCGTATTGATTATGTCAAACAACACTTAGAGGTCTTATCTGATGCGATTGCTGATGGTGCAAACGTCAAAGGATACTTCATCTGGTCATTGATGGACGTCTTCTCATGGTCAAACGGTTATGAAAAACGTTACGGTCTCTTCTATGTAGACTTTGAAACTCAAGAACGTTATCCTAAGAAATCAGCTCACTGGTACAAGAAAGTAGCAGAAAGTCAGATTATAGACTAGTAGAATTAGTAATTAGATATAGAATTATAGTGAGGCAAAAGATGTTCAAAGATTTTATCCAATCTATTTATGAAAAAGTTTATATTATGAATTTTGATAAATGTTCTCAAATACCGTGTTTGACTAATGAGGAGCTGAAAAACCTTGGGAAATGGTATGTCTCTACCGGTAAAGAATGGATTTGCCATTCAGACTATGAGCTAGAAGAATTTAAAAATATCTTTTTAAATTGTATCAGTCCTGAAGAACGGGATAATATCTCCTTTGATTCAGATTTTATGCCGTTTCAACAATCATAAATAATCTAGGAAAATCTTTGTAAAAATCTTCATCCAAAAATGCGTCATATCAAGATTCTTATTTTCTTGATATGACGCATTTTATATTTTATCAATCCTCAGTTTTATGATTTAGAAAGAATAATTTTTGTTTGTTTTGAAAGTTGTTCGAAGGTTTCTTTGCTCAGTTTAGAGTCTGAAACGATGGTATCAATATCAGAGATATTGTAGAAGGCATAGAAATCAAATTTATTGAACTTACTATGGTCAGCTAGTAAGTATTTTTTATTGGAATTATTGAGGGCGATGCGTTGAGATTCACCTTCCTCTTCACTAAAGGTCGCAATCGCATTGTCCTGAATACCATTACAGCTAACGAAAGCTTTAGAAAATTGAAGATTGGCTAAGTTTTGCAAGGTTAGTGTTCCCACAAAGGCTCCAGTGATAGAGCGGTAGTTTCCACCGATTAAAATCAAATCTGTTAGTTTTCGTTCGTTTAAGATGAGAAAGACTGGTAAACTGTTTGTTACAACACGAATATTATCAATTGGAAGTTCACGGGCAAAAGATTCTAAGGTCGTACCAGGGCCGATAAAAATAGTTTCACCCTCATCAATTAAATGGCCTGCAAAACGGCTAATTTCGTGTTTTTCTGCGATTTGTAAGCTTTGTTTTTCAATATTGGAACGTTCATTATTTAAAATAGAACCTGTGCGAATTTTCTCAGCTCCCCCGTGTACTCGAACAAGTAGATCCTTGTCTGCCAACTCTTGCAAGTAGCGTCTAGCAGTCATATCTGACACATCCAAGCGAGTCATGATTTCTTTTACAGTAATAGTTCCCTTTGTATTTACCGTTTCTAGAATATTATCTAGTTTTTCTTGCTTTAACATCGTTATCACCTCTATTTCTATTACTATTTTATCATAAAGTATTCAATCAATCAATTTAAAAAACAAAAGAAAACAAAAACAAAAATATCATGGTTGTTTTAAACGGCTCTATAATATTTGTAGTGGGTAAATCCCCTATAAATATTATGGAGCCTATTTTTGTGTAGAAAAAAAGTCCCATATGACCTATAATGAAAAGCGACGAAACAAC